>JBQGEO010000826.1:0-3781 GCA_052039655.1 Pararcticibacter sp. | reverse complement strand
TCCCGCTGGTATTAGCACGAGCCTTGATCTGTGCCAGATAGCCGGCAGCCTCAGACGTAACAGAGCCGGCAGATCTTGCAACAGCTTCAGCAGCAATCAGAAGCGCTTCGGCATAACGATAAAAATTCCAGTCTTTGGTGCCTCTTCCGCTGTTTAACAAAGCGTCCTCGTCGTAAAAATACCATACACCGGCGACGTCGGAAGTCCATTTCTTTCCATTATTCGGATTAGTATACTCCCAATGAAAGAACTGATTGGGCTGAATGCGCAGATCATCAGCAGCATACACATTCAGGAAACGATTGGTAGGCCCGTATACTCTTTCAAAAATTGAATAGGTAGTGAATACGGACGTAGCGGAAGAACTGAATGCATAAGTAGGCCACCAACTGCTGTTACTGATCGTGCCATCGAACTCATAAGCATAAATCGCCTCCGGAAGGTCGTCCGTTTTACGTAATTTATTGTAGGCACTGCTCATACTCAGATCATCGTTTTGCGTAAGAGCATGGGGAGAGCTTACCACAATCTTAGCATACGTTGCAGCCTCGGCGAATTTTCCCTGTTGCAGGTACACGTTTGCCAGGGCCATGGCAGCTGCAAATTTCGTGATGCGATGTCCGTTGGCAGCGAAAGTTACGGCAGGCAGGATGTCTACAGCCTCCTTCAGGTCAGCCTCCATTACAGCATAGATCTCCGTAACGTCTGTTCGCGGCAAATAGATATTATCGAGGCTTTCGTAGGGTGCTGTCGGCAGAGGGACTGCACCAAACGTTTTCACCAGGTAGAAATAATTGAAGGCCCGGAAAAATCTTGCTTCAGCCACCAGCCGCTTCTGCAGATTGACGTCATTCATAGAGATCCGGGGGATATACTGAATAGCTCCATTAGCCACATTGATCGCCTGGTAGCATTCGTTCCAGATGCTGTTCATGGTATTCGACACGATACGGGTATTCTGCTGACGGGTTAGCTGTCTGGCGTATAAGGTCACCAGTTCCTGCCCCTCATAGGAATTCGTAAAATATCCTGTCAGCATGGTATTGATTGAAGCAGTAGGACCGATATAAGCGCTGGGCGCAGACGCATATCTTACCGGCGCGCCCATCCGGTAGAGTGTATTGACGTTTTCCTGCGCCTGGGCTTCGTTTTGGTAATATACTCCCGATGTTACTTTGTTTCTGGGCTCCTCGTCCAGAAAGTTCTTACAGGAACTTAGTCCGGTAATACATCCAAGAATCAAAGCAATCACAATATTTTTAGTTTTCATAACTTGTCTCCTGTTTGATTATAGAGTAAGGTTCACTCCTAACAAAAACGTTTTAGCTCTTGGATAAGAGAAAAATGTTACGTTCTGTCCAAATTTATAGGCCTCTCCCGATGTGATTTGCGATGTACTTTCGGGATCGTAGCCCTTGAAATCTTTTGAGGTGATCAACCATGGATTATTAGCACTCGCATAGACCCGCAAAGAGGAGAAGCCCATTTTTTTTGCAAGCCCGGACGAAAAGGTATATCCAAGCTGTAATAAGTTTACGCGCAGATAAGAACCATCCGCCACCCAGCGGGAGTCGACGTTGGTATCCTGGCCGGCGTGCCCGCTGTTCGTCAGATAAATGGCTTGCTGCATCGTGCCGGAATTTGTTCCGTTATAAGCGTCCGTCAGGATCTCCTTAAGGCCATTGGTGATACCGAAGCGGTCGTAAGTAGAGTGAAAAAACTGCTGGAGGGTTTCCACCCCGTAAACGAACTGCAAATCGAGGGTGAGATCGAAATTACCATAGTTCAATGTATTGATCAGGCTGCCAGACCAGTCGGGCACACCTTGCCCCAGTACCTCCTGTTTGGCTGAACGGTTCGGCCGCCCTATTTTATCTATCGGGATAACCCCGTTTTGAAAATCCTCAACCGTGTAGATCCCGTTACGTTTATACCCATAGAAGCTGTTGAGGTTCTCTCCTACCCGGATAATGCCGTTAGGTCCGCCTACCCAGCCGAGCACGGTTATGTCTTCGTTGTTTTCACCCAGCTTCAGCACTTCGTTTTTGTTAAAGTTGGCATTCAACGTGGTATTCCACGTAAACCTGTCAGACTTTAAAGGCGTCCCATTGACCATAATATCCACTCCCTGGTTACGCACTGAACCGATATTTTTCATAACGGAAGCAAAACCGGTCGAATTAGGTAAAGGTGCATCCAGCAGAAGATCAGTTGTTTTGCGGTTGTAATATGAAATATCGAAGTTCAGACGGCTGTTTAACAGTCCCAGCTCGAAACCAACATCGTAAGTTCTCGTCTTTTCCCACTTCAGGTCATCATTCGGCATGGTACTGATATACGAATAGGGCGCCCGGACCCCGTTCAGCAGATACGTTCCTGAAGTTACATTCGCCAGGGCCTTATACGGATCAATTTCAGAGTTGCCGGTAATCCCATAGCTGGTGTGCAGCTTCAGGTTATTTATCAGGGTATTCTTCTTTAAAAAGTCTTCGTTCGACAGGTTCCAGGCAAGCCCCACGGACGGGAAAAAAGCATATTTGTTATTGGCACCAAACCGGGAAGACCCATCATATCGTCCCGTTACGGTCGCAGAGTACCGGTCGTTATAAGTGTAAGCCGCGCGAAGGAAATAAGAATTCATCGCCCACCTGGTATAATCAGAATACGGCGAAGAAGGAATGCTTCCTACCCCCATATTGTACCACTCGAAGAAATCGCTGGTAAAACCCTCCGTTCTGCCTCCGTCATAGTTATAGGTACGTTCCTGCCAGGACAATCCCGCCATTCCGTTTACCCGGTGTTTACCAAAGGTTTTATTATACGTCACATACGTTTCCTCCTGCCAGTACAGCACGTCCGTATGGTTGATCTCTGCCCATCCGTTGGGCATGGAGATGTTGTTCAACGAAATAGACGAATATCCTTTATAAGATTTTTTATGGTTGTCAATACCAAATTGAGTCCTTACATCCAGGCCATCCATCAGATGGAAAGTCAGGGCTGCATTTCCAAAGATCTGTGTGTTGTACCGCATGCGCTTCTGCAAATCCAGGATAGAAACCGGATTTGCCATACCTTCAAAGCCCAGAACACTTGCCACCGTAGAAGACGCTGAAGAGGTATACTTCCCGTCGGGCTGGCGAACCGGCAACCAGGGGAGCATTTCAATCATCGTCCGGCGCGCATCCTGTCCGCCGCCATCTTCAGGCGTATACCTGCCCCAGGTATGGTTAGCCGTCAGGTTAATACTGGCAGACAACCAGTCTTTTACCTGACTATCATAAGCCAGCTTACCGTTAATCCTCTTATTATCGGTATTTTGTACAATACCCTGCTGGTTAGAATAGTTCAAAAAGGCGCCTGTAGAAGATTTTTCATCGCCTTGCTGCACATTGAGCTGATGATTCTGAGACCATGCAATGCGGGTTGCTTCTTTTTGCCAGTCCGTGTCATACAGGGGATTCCCGCTGGCATCAAAGTAATTGGGGTCGTTAAACCAGTCGGCTCTATTCAGCGACCAGTTCTTACCCTGCCACCTGTTTTCATTTTCCAGGCCTATCATAAAGGCATCCACCCACTCCTGCGAATTGAGCACGTCCATATAACGCTGCGCAGAGCTCGGACCGGCAGATCCCTGGTAGCTGACAGTCCTCCTGCCGTCCTTATTCCCCCGCCTGGTAGTTACCAGGATAACCCCATTGGCACCCCTGGCACCATAAATGGCTGCAGAAGAAGCATCTTTCAAAACTTCTATACGTTCGATATCATTTGGATTCAGCAA
>JBQGEO010000825.1:0-1712 GCA_052039655.1 Pararcticibacter sp. | reverse complement strand
TTTTTTTCCGCTTGCGGTTTTTCATCTATACTCTTATCTTAGTTTACTGCACGTTGACACTTTTTGTGTAGCCTGAGTTAGTTAAGGGAGCTGGAAAACCAGGATCAGATAGAAGTTACTGAACAGGATCGCAGGTTGCACATAACGGGCTTTGATGCTTAAGAACAGTCCAATGACAAACAATATCTTTGACTCCAGCCTGAAGACCATAGGTTTACTTCCGGTAAACGGCGACAACCTTGATATGATAAATTCTGATGCCTATAAGCCGTACATTAAGATTATGTATCTCCCAAGGGGATGTAAGATAAAAGTAGACTTTACCACTTATCATACAGAGGGACCTGCTCTGTTCTTCATCAGCCCGAACCAGGTGCTCCGCATTGAAAACCTGTGTGCAGAGTACGGCTCTTTCATATTTTATAACCGTGATTTCTATTGTATACAGATTCATGATGAAGAAGTGGCCTGCGACGGCTTGTTGTATAATAATATCCACAATATGCCCATGACTGCCGTTCCCGGGCCGGACGCCGATTTTATCAATTATCTTTTTATTCAAATCGAAAGCGAGTTCAGGCTGAAGGACTCGTCACAGGAAGAAATGCTTCGCACTTATCTGAAACAGTTGCTCATTAAATCTACAAGGCTTTGGAAACAGCAGCACCTGGACGGTATACTCGCCGATCAGAACAATGACCCCGAGTCCTTCCGCAGGTTTACGCAATTGGTTGAAGCGCATTATAAACAAAAGCATACCGTTGCCGATTATGCCGATCTGATGCTGCTTGCCCCTAAAACGCTTACTCACAAATTCAAGCGGATGAATCTGCCGCAACCAAATGAGGTGATCAAAAATCGTATCATCCTGGAAGCTAAGCGACTGTTAGTACACACAGCCATGACAGCTAAGGAGATCGCCTATGAATTAGGGTATGACGATCCCGCATATTTCAGTCGCTTGTTTTTCATTAAAACAGGAGAAACCCCTTCAGGATTCCGGTCTAAATATCTGGTTCAGGAAACAACTGGATAGCTGATTTTCCGCTTTACCCAGAGCATGATTCCCGAAGCCGGGAAAAATATGCAAGACACTTCTCCTTTTGTCCATTCTCCGGGCCTGCGCTTTTGCTGACTTTTGTATTGTTAACCCAATAATAATACAAACAGATAATCAAAACACTAAAACAATGAAAACAATCATCTCAACAATCAGTCTGCTAATCGCATTGTCATTAAACCAGTTAACCTTTGCCCAGGTAAAAAGAACTCCTGCCTCAGCTGGAAGGGCGGAATATATTGAAGTAGAGAAGAATGTAAAACTTCACGTTGTAGACCTCGGTGAAGGACAGCCTATCGTCCTCATTCACGGTTGGCCGCTCAATAACGCCATGTATGAGTACCAGTACCAATACCTGGTTCAAAAAGGCTTCAGGGTAATAGGCATATCGTTAAGAGGTTTCGGAAAATCCGACAGACCTTATGGTAAGTACGACTTTGACGTCTTTTCGGACGATATCAAGATGGTATTGGAGAAATTGAAAATAGAGAATGCCGTGCTGGGCGGCTTTTCAATGGGCGGGGCAGTGGTTACGCACTACATGGCCAAATATAATGGTGCCCATATCAGTAAGCTGGTACTGTTCGCGGCCGCAGCACCATCATGGAAACAACGGAATGATTATCCTTACGGCGCTTCAGATGAGGCTGCA
>JBQGEO010000824.1:0-2811 GCA_052039655.1 Pararcticibacter sp. | reverse complement strand
TGACGGAGTCGATTTTATGATCGATGGAAACAGATTGAGGACCGGGAGCGTGCAGATTGATAGTGCCATTGGCTACAATCAGATATATTCGGGCAGTCGCGAAATTTCGGCAGTTCCAAATGGCGGAGGTGTATCTGATCAGCTGACTAAGAGTACCGAGGAGCTGGTTCATGACAAGTATTACAGTTGTTTCTTAGCAGGTACTGCTTCTCAAAAAACGTTATTACTGACAGAGGATAGCTTTACTGCGCCCGACTCTGTAAAGCATGCTAAGGTGAGGTTTGTTAATCTCAGCTCCTCGGCCGGAAAGGTTGATGTTTCGATCAAGGATAATAAGAACTTATTCACCGGGCAGGAATATTTGAATGTCAGTCCGTATACCACCATTGATACCAGCAGACATACCATAGAGGTCTATATTGCCGGAACGAATGCCGGTAGTTTGTCAAGCATCGACTTCCATCCCCGGTCAAGGAAGATATATACTCTTTATCTGCGCGGGGCGCCGCAAAACAAGTACAAGCTCTGGCTGCGGGAAAATAAACGGTAGAGAATTTGTAAACAAGTTCATTATCTATTCTATATTGTTATTTTTGCAACAATATATTTGACGCCTTGGAATTTATTCAATCACTGATCGATTTTATTTTACATATCGACAAACATCTTGTTGAAGTTGTAAACAATTATCAAACATGGACTTATTTGATCTTGTTTGTTATTATTTTCGCGGAGACCGGCCTGGTGGTCACGCCGTTCCTGCCGGGAGATTCACTGCTCTTTGCAACAGGAGCAATCATTGCAAAGCCTGAGACGGATCTGAACATCTTCCTGATGTGCCTGCTCCTGATAATTGCCGCTATTCTTGGTGATATGGCCAATTATCATATCGGGAATTATATAGGGCCGAAGGCATTCAGCGGTAAGTATAAGCTTCTCAAAAAAGAATACCTGGAAAAGACACAGGCGTTTTATCTAAAGCACGGGGGGAAAACCATTATTTATGCCCGTTTCGTGCCGATCGTACGCACTTTTGCACCTTTTGTAGCTGGGGTTGGAACCATGAGCTACGGCAAGTTTGCATCGTATAATGTGGCCGGAGGTATATTGTGGGTAGCGGCATTTTTGTTTGCCGGCTATTTCTTTGGAAATATAGCATTCATACAGAAGAACTTTACTTACGTGATCCTCGCGATTATTTTTATCTCGCTTTTGCCTCCTTTGTTTGAGTTTATCAAAGGGAGAAAGGCTAAGAGCGGGACACCTGAGACCGGGATTTAACATTGACTAAAGATCGGGCCTGCCGAGCATCTTTCCATTTTTGAATGTTTGGCCGTCTTCCTGTCCGGATTGTATTCTTTTTGATTTACCGGCCTTAAAGCCGCTAAGGTCGGGCTGTCCTGCATCCACCCATGCCGAATACCAGAAACACCCGGTTTCGAATATGGCCGACCGCATTCGCTTCTCTACCATACCCTTAAGAGCTTTATGATATGCGGCAGAATAGGCGAGAGCGTACTGCCGGGTAATTTTGCCATTTCTTTCTGAATAACTGTATTTTTTATCTGAGGGGAATTTTTCGCTGAGTTTTTTCTCAATAAAGAAAACTGAATCTTTGCAGGAATATGATCCCTTTAGAATGCTCCAGGCTTCCTTAAGAGGGTTTTCAATATATCGTGCTTTCCCAACCACGAAGTCATAACGCTGTGAAAAAAGTTCGGGAAGTCTGCTTTCCCAGAAAGCGTGAATGCCGGTCTGATTGGTAAACTGGCCATTGTAGTTTTGGGTGACATGTAACGGAACATGTGCATCGGAGATGTAATGGCTTAGATTTGCCGACATCCGCAGAATACGGATAGAATCGCGCTCTTTGAAGGCATTCACGAGCCTGTAATACGTTTTTTCTATTTGCCAGGGGACCGTTCCGTAAAGCTTGAGTGTGTCTGCCGTATATTTTGTAACGGCGTCGTTCCATTTTACGGGGATACTGTCGAACGGGTTTTTTCCATACCTCTCACTGTCCCAAAAATGGCGGGCGCCTTCTTCGGGATCTGTATATCTTTTTTTATCCGGATCGACGGAGTGGTCGGAAATGAAACCGATATTATTCTTATAGAATCGGATCATCGGAGGCGGGAGGGTAAAGACTGCCATATAGCTGATGCGGCGATGGCTGTAGAATCCCCAGGATGTGCATAACAGGATGATTGCGAAGATGGCCGCCAGACGGCCGGTTTTTTTTACCATGATAAAGAAAAAGGACTGGTAGTACAATAATACAGATTATGCAGGCTCTATGGAAAAAAAACAGCCAGAGCAGACTTGTTTGCCCGTTTCAACTGACGGATGTGTCCTGCTGGTGTGATTGAAGATGAAGAAATTAGCAGGTATTTTTGTGTCTGTGGGAACTTTTTGAATATTTATGGCTTAAATTATTTGTTAGGTGTTTGATTTTTAAATATATCGCCCTATATTTGCAGTCCGAAATTAAGAAGACAAAAAGCTTACAAATGGCAAATCATAAATCAGCGATTAAGAGAATCAGGGCTAATGCAGCAAAGCGCTTACGTAACCGCTACCAGGCTAAAACTACACGTAACGCAATTAAGAAATTACGTAGCACAACAACTAAGGAAGAAGCTTCACCGCTTTTGACTAAAGTGATTTCTATGCTTGATCGTCTCGCTAAAAGAAATGTAATTCACAAAAACAAAGCTTCAAACAATAAGTCAAAGCTGACTAAGTTTGTTAACGGCTTACAATAAGATATTTTCTTACTGAGAAAAAGGGATGTATATGCGTATACATCCC
>JBQGEO010000823.1:0-4368 GCA_052039655.1 Pararcticibacter sp. | reverse complement strand
CGGAATATGACAAGTGATAATCCCGTTCAGCAAAAAAACTGCGATGAACTGGAGTCGATCATCACGGAACGGCTCAAGCGGCTCGACGATATATTGGTGATGAAAAGGGAAAATCGTGCAATCACAGCCAACGATATGCTTGAAGGCAAAACAAGCATGGACGCGGCCAGACGCCTGGTTAAGCGGATGCAGGATCTTGAAACAGGCTTACTTGCTTCCCGTTCTGAGAAGCTGAACCGCTTTGCCTCGTATACCCCGGTTCTTATTATCCTCGCTGCAATTCTTTCTTTCATTATCACTATTGTTTCTTACTTAAGAGCATCCAAAGATTTCGATCAAAGGGCTGAATTATATAATGCCCTGCAGAAAAAAGAGCATGAACTCACTACCAGGATTGAAATTATTGAAGATGTTGCGGAGAAAATATCTAAAGGAGATTATAAAACACGAATCGTGAACGAGAACGAAAAGGACAACCTCGGAAGCCTTGCAGCTTCATTGAATAAAATGGCAGAATCGCTCGAGTACTCTTTCAGAGTTGTATCCGACAAGGAATGGCTCCAAACTGGTATCGCTTCCCTGAACGATAAAATGATCAGTGTGGTAGATGTAGAGCCGCTCGCACAAAATATCATTCGCTTTATTGCAGAGTATACCGGCAGCCAGGTAGGTGCCTTTTATTTGCTGGAAAATGAAGATACTCTTCAGCTGACAGGATCCTACTCTTTAGATAACATCGCGAAAAAAGTAATTATCAAAAAGGACCAGGGAGTTATTGGGCAATGCCTGAAAGACAAAAAGCAGATAATCATCACAGACATTCCCGAAGATACGTTAAAAATAAGTACTGCAAGCGCCGATATCACCCCCGCGACAATCATTGTATTCCCGGTGATGTTTGAAAATAAGATCATAGGAGTGATTGAATTGGGCTCTATTATGGAATACAGTGAGCTGGAACTGGAATACCTTAACACAGCTGCACATAACATTGGAATAGCCATTAACACTTCTCAAAGCCGTCAAAAGTTGCAGGAGTTACTTGAAGAAACCCAGGCACAATCAGAAGAATTGCAGGCCCAGCATAGTGAGCTTGAGAACCTGAATACCGAACTTGAAGCTCAGACTCAGAAGTTACAGGCATCGGAAGAAGAACTTAAAGTACAGCAGGAGGAACTGCTGCAGGCAAATCAGGAGCTCGAAGAGCGGAGCAAATCGCTTGAAGAGAAAAACCAGCTGATCGTTGAAAGGAACCTGGATATACAGAAAAAGGCTGAAGAGCTTGAAGTAAGTACAAAATACAAATCGGAATTCCTGGCTAATATGTCGCACGAGCTGCGTACTCCGCTTAATTCAATCCTCCTTCTTTCCAGGCTGCTGTCTGAAAATAACGACACTAACCTGAATGACGAACAAGTTGAGTATGCCAAAGTGATCAATACCTCCGGAAACGGTTTGCTTGCCCTCATTGATGAGATCCTCGACTTGTCAAAAATAGAAGCCGGAAAGATGGATCTCGAGTTTGCGGATGTTGCCTTATCAGATATCCTTTCCGACATGAAATCTTTGTTCTCTCCGATAGCTCGGGAAAAGAATCTTGAATTCATTACAGAAATAAAAGAGGACCTTCCTGAAAAAATCAGGATCGACAAGATGCGATTGGAGCAAATTCTGAAGAATCTACTTTCTAACGCACTGAAATTCACTTCAAGGGGCTCGGTTACCTTAATGGTTTCTCCAGCCCAAAAAAACTATATCAATATTTCTGTGAAAGATACCGGAATTGGTATTCCCGCAGAAAAGCAAGACCATATTTTCGAAGCATTTCAACAGGCAGACGGATCTACGAGAAGGAAATACGGAGGCACTGGCCTGGGCTTATCGATCAGCAGGGAGCTGGCAAAGTTATTAGGGGGAGAGATCAGGCTGACCAGCGAGCCAGACAGGGGAAGTGAATTCACCGTAATGGTGCCGGTATCGCCTGAGGTGATAGAGAACGAAGCGCCAGAGTTATCTTTACCCGAACTCATAGCTGAAGCATTTCCTCAGAAACCGAAGCAGGAGCCAGAAAGCGAAGCTGTAGAAAAAAAGAAGTTTGTGGTTCCCTTTATCCCAAGTACTGTGCCCGACGACAGGGACAATATTACGGAGAATGACAAAATAATACTGATCGTTGAAGACGACACCGGGTTTGCCAGGGCACTCCTGGAATACACCCACCGCAATAACTATAAGGGGATTATCGCTGTGAGGGGCGATGAAGGAATTGATATGGCAAGAGCTTACAAGCCCCAGGCCATTCTGCTCGATATCCAGTTGCCTGTAAAGGACGGCTGGGAAGTGATGGAAGAGCTGAAAGGCGATCCGCAGACCAGGCATATTCCGGTGCACATGATGTCGTCTATGGAAGCCAAGAAAGAAAGCCTCGTTAAAGGAGCCATAGACTTCATTAATAAGCCTCTCGCTATTGATGAAATGAAAAGGATCTTCACCAGGATTGAGGATGCGTTGAACAGGCATCCTAAAAAGGTCCTGATTATTGAAGAGAACCCGAAACATGCAAAAGCGCTGGCTTACTTCCTGGAATCGTCCAACGTTACACCGGAAATTAAAGGATCTGTAACAGAGGGTGTAGAGGCGCTGATGAAGGACAGCATCAATTGTGTCATCCTGGATATGGGCATTCCCGATATGTCGGCTTACGAGACCCTGGAAACGGTGAAGAAGACTCCGGGCCTTGAAAACCTTCCCATCATCATCTTTACGGGAAAGAATTTATCCAAAGCTGAAGAAAGCAGGATAAAGCAATATGCAGACAGTATTGTCATGAAAACTGCACACTCTTATCAGCGGATTCTCGATGAAGTGGCATTGTTCCTCCATCTTGTTGCTGAAAAACAGGTGCCTGAAAAGCCTGATTCGAAAAAGAAGAACCTGGTCGTGTTAAATGAAGTACTGAAAGACAAGACCGTGCTGATTGCTGATGACGACGTCAGGAACATCTTCTCCCTTACTAAAGCCCTGGAACAGCTGAAAATGAAAGTCATATCAGCCACCGACGGCAAGGAAGCACTTCGTATTCTGGAAGAGAACCCGCAAACAGATGTCGTATTGATGGACATGATGATGCCGGAAATGGATGGTTATGAAAGTACTGCCCTGATCCGGAGAAACCCGAAGTTCCGCAACCTTCCGATACTGGCAGTCACGGCAAAAGCAATGGTCGGCGATCGTGAAAAATGCATCAAAGCCGGTGCTTCTGACTATATCTCGAAGCCTGTCGATATAGATCAGTTAATTTCTCTTCTACGGGTGTGGCTTTATGATAAATCAATGTAAATCTGTTATGCAACGCTATATATTAATTATCGATGATGAGCCACGCAATATTTTTGCATTGGTGGCAGTACTTAAATCAAAAGGTTACAGGTGTCTGACTGCAAATGGAGCCGCAGAAGGTTTGAAGATTTTGCAGACGAGGGAGGATATTGGCATAATTCTTATGGATATGATGATGCCTGATATGGATGGATACGAAGCCATGAGCTGGATCAGAAATGAAAAATCTCTCGCTGATGTACCCATCATCGCTGTAACAGCGCAGGCAATGGTAGGCGATCGCGAAAAATGCCTGAACGCCGGCGCTAACGCCTATATATCAAAACCGATAGACGTAGACGCGCTTGAAGACCTGTTGAAAACATTTTTAAGTATTTACGATAACTAAATGGAGCAAAATGCATTAAAGGACACTGATGTAGAAACATTACTGAATGACTTACTGGAACTATACGGGTATGATTTTACAGAGTATTCAAAAGCATCAATCAAAAGGAGAGTAAACCGTTTGTTTATATTAGACCGATTTTTAAGCTTTGCTGAATTCAGGTACAGAGTTAAATCAGACCCGGATTATCTTAAGCGATTTGTGGAACAGATCACCGTAACAGTAACCGAGATGTTTCGTGATCCGCCATTCTATAAGTCCCTGCGGGAAAATGTACTGCCTACGCTCGGAACGTACCCTTTTATCAGGATATGGCACGCAGGATGTTCCTCAGGCGAGGAAGTCTATTCCATGGCTGTTCTCCTCGAAGAAGCAAATCTTCTTCACAAATCCTTGCTCTACGCAACAGACATAAACCCCGAAGTGCTTGACAAAGCCAGGAAGGGAATCTTCTCTTTAGCTCACATGAAGCAATATTCAGAAAATTATATTTCTTCAGGCGGTAAAAAGGAATTCTCCCAGTACTACACAGCTAATTACGACAAAGTAATATTTGACGACAGATTCAGGAAGAAAATGATCTTTTCTACTCACAATCTGGTTTCAGACCGCTCTTTCAATGTATTTCAGCTTATTTTATG
>JBQGEO010000822.1:0-12870 GCA_052039655.1 Pararcticibacter sp. | reverse complement strand
CATAAGCATCCTGGTAAGCTTTTGCAAGATGCGTTATTCCGTGAAAATCTGAATAGTATCCTGTTTGTTCTTCCCCGGCTGTTACACGAAGTGCATGATGAAACTCATCGATCCATTGCGCATCCATGCCATATCCCCCTTTTTCAAGGGGATTAATAAACCTGTTATCATTCAGGTCGAGTTCAACAATAAGATAATGCTTTCTGCCGGTTTCTGACATCAGTTTGTCCAGTTCCATACGGATTTCACGGAGAATATGGGTCGGGCTGAAGTCTTTGATGGCGTGTACCGCATCCAGACGAAGCGCATCAATGTGAAAGTCACGAAACCACATCAGGGCATTCTCTATGAAGTACTGGCGCACTCCGTAACTATACTCGTCATCAAAGTTTACCGCATTTCCCCACGGAGTATTGTATTTAGATGTGAAATACGGGCCAAATTCGGGGAGGTAGTTGCCCTCTGGCCCTAGATGGTTATAAACTACATCCAGGATGACTGCAATATTCTTCCGGTGACAGGCGTTTACGAGATGCTGTAAGCCTTCCGGTCCTCCGTAAGAGTTCTGCACAGCGAAGGGTGCAACGCCGTCATAGCCCCAGTTTCGTTCACCCGGAAACTGAGCTACCGGCATGAGTTCAATTGCGGTGATCCCCAGTTCTTTCAGATAATCCAGCTTTTCCTCTATTGAAGCAAAGGTACCTTCAGACGTGAAGGTACCCGTATGTATTTCATAGAGGATATACTCATCCAGTGGATGGTTATACCAGTTACCGTCCGACCAAACAAAATCAGCCGTCTTAACGGCCTTCGAAGGGCCGTGTACTCCCTCCGGAAGGGAAAGAGACACGGGATCCGAAAGTTCCTTTTCTCCGTTGAGTCTGAATTTATAGAGATCTCCCGGTTTTATTTTCTCTGTAGTGGCGGTCCAGTAACCCAGTTCCTGCCGGGTGAGAGAAATAGTCTCGTTGCGGCCGCATAAAACAACTTCTGCTTTCTGAACTTCCGGTGCCCATAGCACAATCTCTGCCTGCCCGGCGCTGTTAAATCTTACTCCCGGCTTATACTTGTTCAAAATGCTGCTATCCATGTTTATTTCTTCAAAGGTTGTTTAAGGAGGACTACCGAACGGCTTTCTACTTTAACTGCCTCCCCGGCTTTATGTCTTTCGCCCTCGTCATCAACCAGGTTTTCACTTGTGTCCAGTACTTTGATCCATTCTTCTCCATACCTGGAGGAAGGGAGTACGAAATTCAGTGGCTCATAGTGCGCATTGAAGATGACATAAAAGCTGTCATCCTGGATCACTTCACCTTTAGGCCCCATGGTCCTGATGCCTTTTCCATTAAGGAATATAGCAAGGGATTTAGCGAAGTCGTGGCTCCAGCTTTCATCAGGCATTTCTGTGCCTTCAGGGAGAAACCACGCAATGTCTTCCAGTCCGATCCCCTTGATAGGCTGACCGTTAAACCAGCGCCTGCGTCTGAACACCGGGTGTTTCTTCCTGAAGTGAATAAGTTTACGCGTAAAGTTGAGCAGTTCCTGGTCTGCTTCTGCCCAGTTTAACCATGAGATCTCATTGTCCTGGCAATAAGCATTGTTGTTTCCCTGCTGGGTGCGGCCTAATTCATCACCGGCGACCAGCATCGGTACCCCTTGTGAAAGAAACAGGGATGTGAGGAAATTGCGTTTCTGACGGTTCCGGAGGGCAATGATTTCCTTATCGTCGGTCGGCCCTTCCGCACCACAGTTCCATGAGCGGTTGTGGCTTTCTCCGTCGTTGTTATCTTCGCCGTTTGCCTCATTGTGCTTCTCATTATATGAAACCAGGTCATGAAGCGTAAATCCATCGTGCGCGGTAATGAAATTGATACTGGCTGTCGGACTTCTGTAATCATCTTTGTATAAGTCTGAACTGCCGGTGAAGCGTTCTGCGAACTCTCCCAGCATACTATCAGCACCCCGCCAGTAGTCACGCAGGCAATCCCTGTATTTGCCATTCCATTCTGCCCATCCGGGAGGGAATTTTCCGACCTGATAACCTCCCTCTCCAATATCCCATGGCTCAGCAATAAGCTTTACCTGCGAAATGACCGGATCCTGATGAATAATATCAAAGAAGGAGCCGAGGCGGTCTACTTCATGAAGTTCACGTGCAAGGGTAGATGCAAGGTCAAACCTGAAGCCGTCTACGTGCATCTCGAGGATCCAGTAGCGAAGGCTATCCATAATAAGCCTTAAAACGTCGGGCATCTGGGCATTCAGCGTGTTTCCTGTACCCGTATAGTCCATATAATACCGTTTATTATCCTCTACCAGCCGGTAGTAGGAAGCGTTGTCGATGCCTTTGAAAGAAAGGGTGGGGCCTAATTGATTGCCTTCTGCGGTATGATTGTACACCACATCCAGGATCACTTCAATTCCAGCTTTATGGAGTTCTTTAACCATTCCCTTAAACTCTGTCACCTGCTCTCCCAATACCCCGCTGCCGGAATAACGAACATCAGGAGCGAAGAATCCTATGGTATTATAGCCCCAGAAATTCGTTAAGCCCTTATCTGCGAGATAGGAGTCTCTGACAAAATGATGCACAGGCATAAGCTCAATCGATGTAATGCCGAGATCTTTGAGATATTGTATGGTAGCAGGATGCGCAAGTGCTGCATAGGTTCCCCTGATATCCTCGGGAATATCCGGGTGTAATTGTGTGAAGCCTTTTACATGGGTTTCGTAGATAATAGATCTGTGATAAGAGATCTTAGGAGCCTTATCGTCGCCCCAGTCAAAGTTCGGATCAATGACAACTGATTTGGGGATATAAGGCGCGCTGTCTTCTTCACTGAAGCTCAGATCGGCAGCTGGATCTCCAAGCTTGTAGCCGAATAAAGAATCATGCCATTGTATCGTTCCGGCAATGGCCTTGGCGTAAGGGTCGATCAGGAGCTTATTCGGATTAAAGCGATGTCCGTTTTCCGGATCATAGGGGCCGTAAACCCGGTATCCATACAATTGCCCGGGCTCAACACCGGGGACATACACGTGCCATACATGATGAGACCGTTCCTTTAGTCTGATCTTTATATTTTCGACAGGGTCTTCCTTCGTCTTAAAAAGACACAGATCGACTCCGGTAGCATTCTCTGCATACAAAGCAAAATTAACCCCTTCGCCATCCCAGGTAGCTCCGAGAGGATAAGGGGATCCAGGGTATATAGTTGTATTCATATCGAAATACAAATGCGGTAGCCGGGTAAAATGTTTGAAAAAAAGTGAAGCTGCGTATTTCCCGGGAGCCCTGATTTTAAAGCTTTAATAATTACGATTATATTAAAATGTGACGGTCGTCATGTTTTAGTACTGAAAATATCCGGTATTTTGTAAAATACATTTAATCCAGTATTTTAATGGGTCACACATTTCATATCCCGGTATTGGGACTGGGATTTACTATAGATACTCCACTTAAAGTTGCACGGTACGGCATCTCTTCCGTGCTATCAATCGTTGATGACATGCTGATCGAACGAATCAGAAAGTTTCACACTGAAAAAGAGGGTGAAGTTTTTGTTCCTATCGGTCCCGGCGAACCCGATTCAAGGGCCAGGCGGATTACGGCTTATCTCAATTTCGTGAACCGGAAGGTCAATCAGCAGTTCGATGAACTAAGATTGCAGCCTTTTGAAGAAGGGAGCGATATAACGCGGTACTTTGATCTTTTGCCTGACTCATCGTCCTTAAAGCAACGCTACATGGTGATGCTTTCTGTAAATGATCCCGGGCTGAAGAAAAAGATGGAAGCTGAGTTGCGCGGGGATATGGAAAAGGGGGCTGTCGATGTGAATATTATGTCGAAGGTGGATAAGATGAACTATACAGCTAAGGGCGATGTGCTCGGCGAAGAGTTCAGTGACGCACTGGCAGGATTGAGAGGTTTTGCTAACAGTGACCTGAATTCTTCTGTAATATTATCCGCCGGGATGAATCCCAGGCTGTATAGCTACCTGGAGAATTTTAAAGATTTCTATCCTGATGAAAAAGGCCGTTTGCGTAAGCGGATCGTTCTTAAGGTCAGTGATTTCCGCTCTGCGTTTATACAAGCTAAAGTCGTGGCGAAAAAAGGCTTGTGGGTTTCTGAGTTCAGGATTGAGTCGGGATTAAACTGTGGTGGACACGCTTTTGCGACTGATGGTTACCTTCTGGGACCTATACTTGAAGAGTTTAAGTCCAAGCGTCCGGAGATGATAGCAGATGTCTTTTCTCTTTACCAGTCTGCACTCGCTGCGAAAGAGCTGGTGGTTGACGAGGCACCAAAAATGAGAATCACTGTACAGGGAGGCATTGGCACTGCTGAAGAACAAAACTTCCTTATGAATTACTATGAACTGGATTCAACAGGTTGGGGAAGCCCTTTTCTGCTTGTTCCGGAAGCTACGAATGTAGACGATGAAACACTGGAGTCTTTAATCCATTCAGACTCATCGGACTTCTATATAAGCGGATCTTCACCTCTTGGTATTCCTTTTAATAATTACAGAAAGAGTACGGCAGAACTTCAGCGGATAGAACGTATCGAAAAGGGGAGGCCTGGAAGCCCCTGTAAGAAGAAGTTCTTAGTTTCTAATACAGAGTTTACCCAGGAGCCTATCTGTACTGCTTCCCGTGAATATCAGAATCTTAAGTTAAAGCAGCTGGATGAATTAAACCTTCCAGCAGATGAATATAAAGTGCGGTTTGACACCATCACAGAGAAATTATGTCTTTGTGAAGGCTTGTGTACCTCGGCTTATATTAAGAATGATATTCTTGAGAAGAAAGAAAGTAAAGCAGTAGCCATTTGCCCGGGTCCGAATCTGGCGTATTTTTCAAGAGTATTTTCTCTTGATGAAATGGTGAAGCATATTTACGGAAAGCTGAACTTGTTGCAGGGAGTAAGTCGGCCCAGTGTGTTTGTCAACGAGCTCAAGCTATATCTGGATTACCTGAAGAAGGATATAACCGTGCATATCAAGAATCTGGATGCAAAAAAGCTAAAGCAACTGGAGAAATTTAAAGAACAATTACTGATCGGTATCGAGTACTATAAGAAACTGATCAGTCATATAAATAACCACACAGAGCAGTATCTTAAAAAGCTTTTGGATGATCTGCTGGAAATTGAAGCACAGATAAAGCAAATTGTTATCGGAACATTTGCAGAGGCGTAAGGTAAAAACTAGGGTTACCGGTGCTTAGTATTAAAGGCTGTGAGTTGTTGTCAACAAACTCACAGCCTTTTTCTTTTTATGCTACTTAAAAATTAGTACGAAATAACCCCAGGATCGAGGATGTTTCTTACTGAATCGTTGTCCTGTTTATACCTGTCCCAACCGGTATTATACTTACAATGAAAATAGAATAGACATGATCAATACGATGGCTGTCAGAATAAGATAAACCATTCCATCTGCCTTTCTTCTTTCTTCAAAAGACAGCTTTGATTCGAGCGGGGATTCAGAGTAAGTTTTCAATATCATGGCAAACGTATTTATGAAAATACAAAAGCAATATTTAGACCATAATCGTTTAGAGATCAGTTGAGAAATGCCTTTCCGGGGTCGTTTTTTTACATTGTCTCTCAGGATATTAACGAAAAGTCAAATAGAATCGGTAAAACACTCCAATCTTTTATAAATTCTCATAAATACGCCTCCTGTTTTAAGGATTTCGCACATGATTTTTTTGTAATAATTCATTCATTTTAATGAAGATAGGGGCTGATTTGTTGAGTGCCAAAAAAGTGCTTCAAAAACAGGGCGGTTGTTGTATAGAATAAGAAACGCCCGGAATTGGTGGTCCGGGCGTTTGGCTTTCGATTAACTGTGGCTTAATAAATTAATTACTTCAAGCTTCTTCTGAGTCTTATTAATTTAATATTATGATATGGTTTGTCTAAGTATTTTTCTCGCTACATGTATCCGGTTCTTAATCGTTCCTATGGGAATGAATAAGCTGTCTGTAATCTCGTGGTACTTATACCCCTCCAGATACATAGTAAACGGCTTGTAATATCGTCTGGGCAAGCGGTTTAATGCCGTTCTGATTCCCTCTAATCTCATGTTCGATTCACCATTGTTTTCGACATGAAGATTAGCGGCCTCTTCATTTTCCAGGGAGCATGTATGGAAACCGCGTTTTCTATAGTTGTTTACAAATAAGTTGCGCATTATCGTATACAGCCATCCTTTAAAGTTTGTTCCGTCCCGAAACTTATCAGAATTCAGAATCGCTTTAAGTAAAGTATCCTGAATCAGGTCTTTCGCATCGTCTGCATCCCTCGTGAATCTAAGTGCCTGTGGTTTCAGGTATTTACTCTGCGTGGTAAGTAAATGATCAAATTCCTTCTTTTCCATCTCTTTAAAATTTTAAAGTGAGAGAGATTTTCCAACCTAGTCCGTTGCACTATTCTGATTACAAATAAAGGATTCGTTAATGAGCATAGAAATGATATTGATCATATTCGGTTCTGATTATTGTCATTGGCTAAGAAACACATTGTCAGTGCGTTTTTTTATGATCTTAGAAATTTATTGTGACGCAGATCACTTTTTACTCTAATGGCTGTCATTCTGATGTTTGAACTTATATTGCATCTTTGAGATGCTAAAATCAATTTAATGAAATCTTCATCCACCTCTACAGATACTTTATGTTTTCATTGTGGGAATGAAATAAACGGGGAACTTCATATTGCAGATGAAAAGCACTTTTGCTGCGCAGGCTGTAAAAGCGTATACCAGATATTAAATCAGAATAATCTTTGTAATTATTATAATTATAACGAGGCACCGGGACAAACCAAGCAGGAGGCGGAACAGCATTTCGAGTTTTTGAACGAGCCGAAGATTTTTTCCCAGCTGGTAGATTATACTGATGATAATATCACGCTTATCACTTTTTATATTCCGGCTATTCACTGTAGCTCATGCCTGTGGTTGCTCGAACATCTTCATAAACTGAATAAGGGTGTGATGCAGTCGAGGGTCGATTTTCTGAAAAAGCAGGTAGCCGTTACCTTCAATCAGCATATTGTTTCTCTTAAGGAACTGGTTGAACTGCTCGCTTCTATTGGATATGAGCCGTTGATCAGTTTGCAGGATGTAGTGAAAGAGAAGAAAGATTCTGTTAACAGGGATCTGATCAGGAAGATTGCAGTTGCCGGATTTTGCATGGGGAATGTCATGCTGTTCAGCTTTCCTGAATATCTGGGGCTGTCGTCTTTTGAGCGCCAGTTTCAATCCCTCTTCGGCTGGTTAAACCTGGCTTTCGGAAGCGTCGTGACATTTTATTGCAGCCGCGACTTTTTCGTATCCGCCTGGGGGAGCCTTAAAAATAAGATCGTTAATCTTGATACTCCTCTTGCCGTTATTGTTGCCGTTCTGTTTATAAGATCGGCATTTGAGATCATTACAGGAACTGGTCCTGGTTTCTCCGATACACTGACGGGACTGGTATTTCTTCTTCTCATGGGACGCTGGGTGAAGCAAAGGACGTATCAGCATATATCCTTTAACCGCGATTACCGCTCTTATTTTCCCGTTGCTGTTACTGTGATTAAAGATGGGCAGGAGAAACCTGTGCCTATTGGTGATCTTAATATTGGCGACCGCATCCTGATCCGGAACAATGAGATTATTCCAGCAGATTCTATTTTGATGAAGGGAGAAGGATATTTCGACTTTAGCTTCGTTACAGGGGAATCTCAGCCTGTCAATAAAGTTTTGGGAGAGATAATATATGCCGGGGGAAGACAGATAGGGGAAGCCCTTGAAATGGAAATTGTCAAACCGGTATCTCAAAGTTACCTGACAAGACTTTGGAACAACGAGACTTTTAAAAGGAACGATAACAAGATCAGGAATTTTAATGACACCATTGCCCAGTATTTCAGTGCTGTGGTTTTGGTGATAGCATTTGCCTCTTTGGGCTCCTGGTGGGTACTTGGTGATACGAAAAAAGCATGGGATGCTTTTTCCGCTGTATTAATCGTGGCCTGTCCGTGTGTGCTGGCGCTGAGCACTCCTCTCACATTATCAACGGTGCTTGGCATCTTTGATAAAAATGGTTTCTATCTTAAGAATACCGATGTAGTGGAGCAATTGGCCAGAATAGATACTGTGGTGTTTGATAAAACCGGTACTATCACCTGCCCGAATGTGGTGAACCTGACTTTTACCGGGCGCTTAAGTTTGCAGGAAGAAATGTTAGTTGCCTCAGCGGCGAGAAATTCCTCTCATCCCCTGAGCCGGGAGATCGTTAAGTGGCTGGGAGCCTCTGGGCTGGTGCCAGTTTCTCAATATCGCGAAATGGCTGGAAAAGGAATAGTCGCCGGCATCGACGGGCATGAAGTATGCCTGGGGAGCCGTTCTTTTATTGCTCCCGAAGCAGCTGTTAATGAGAACTCCTCCAGTGTGCATATTAGTATTGACGGAAATTATAAAGGGTACTTCCATGTAAGGCAGCAGTGGAGAAGTGAGCTAAAGGGATTAATAGATACGTTAAAAGACGGATTCAGAATGCACCTGATCTCGGGAGATACTGCATCTGAGAATAAGAGCCTCGAAGCTATATTTCCTTCTTATGTGCCTGTGCTTTTTAAACAGAGCCCCCACGATAAGTTAAATTACATAAAAAAGCTACAGTTAGCTCAGTATAAAACAATGATGCTGGGAGATGGCCTGAATGATGCCGGAGCCTTAAGGCAGAGCGATTTGGGAGTGGCCGTAACCGATAATATCAATAATTTTACTCCTGGCTGCGATGCCATACTTCAGGGAGATGAACTGGGGAAATTACCCCGTTTTATTAAGCAGGCAAAAGATGCAGTAAGAGTGATCAAGTATGGATTTGGTATCGCATCCGTTTATAACCTCATTGGAGTATACTTTGCGGTTCAGGGGCAACTTTCGCCTCTTACCGCGGCAGTACTGATGCCTTTAAGTACAATCACAATCATTACATTTACAAATATTGCCAACAGGTATTTTGCAAAAAAGAATAAACTGAAATGAACATTTTATATTTTCTGATAGGATGCAGCGTGCTTATGGCACTGATCTTCCTGGGAGCGTTCTTCTGGGCGTCGAAAAACGGGCAGCATGATGATGTTCATACCCCGGCTGTGCGAATGTTGTTTGATGATGATAAGCCGGAGGAAGAGCAGGTTTAGAGAGAAACTTATTACGGGAAATATGCAGGGGACAGAATAGTTATTTTGTCCCCTGCTTTGTTTTAAAGCTTGCTGTCAATAGATAACTTGCCCGGTCCGGTAAAGAACAGCGCCGTATACAGGCCGAGATAAATGAAGGCCAGTTCCTTTACGTTAAATGGATCCGGAGAGTGTACAATAAAAAATGCAACCAGCATCGTGACGATGAGGGGCACCAGTGCTATTCTCGTTAGAAATCCTAAAATGAGCAGGATTGCACAGAAGAATTCGGCAAAGATCGCAAGGTAAAGCGACGCCTCCGTTCCAATCCCTATGGGATCTCCAAATTCAAGTTTCCCTGCGAGCACGTTCTGCAGCTTCATCCATCCGTGAGTGATCATCGGTGCGCCGGCTACTACGCGCAGGATCAGCAACCCGAAATCAGCCGAAAGCGGGCCACTATAAAATATTTTTGACTTCATAAGAATTAAATTTAAGCTAAGATAAAAAAACTATACGTTTCTCTTCATCGCTGCCAGCACCTTGCTTATAGTCTTTATCATGGTTCTGATCCTCTTGTAGTATGAATGTGATGACTATCACTTTTTTCTTACTACTTCCGTCACGGTTTTAAGAGTTGGAACAGACTATTTTTGACATTACAAAAACAAATCTATCCATTTGGTTTATGCAGCTTGAAAAGTTTAATTATGACAATAAGATTGTCAGAAATTTTGGTATCGCAACGATAATATGGGGTATCGTAGGGATGACGGTGGGGCTATTAGTGGCGATGCAATTATTTAAACCCGCAATGAATATGGGATCGCAGTATACTACCTTTGGTAGGATAAGGCCTTTGCATACAAATGCGGTAATTTTTGCCTTTGTTGGAAATGCAATTTTTATGGGAGTTTATTATTCCCTCCAAAGATTGCTCAAAGCAAGGATGTTCAGCGATGTTCTTAGCCGGATTCATTTCTGGGGGTGGCAGCTGATCATCGTAGCAGCAGCAATAACACTGCCGCTCGGTATTACTTCTTCTCATGAGTATGCTGAGCTCGAATGGCCCATTGATATTGCCATAACCCTCATCTGGGTGGTATTTGGTATCAATATGTTTGGAACCATCATCAAAAGACGGGAAAGGCATATGTATGTGGCGATCTGGTTCTATATAGCTACTTTCGTTACTGTTGCAGTTCTTCACATTGTGAACTCTTTTCAGCTGCCGGTGTCTCTTTTTAAAAGTTACTATTTATATGCCGGTGTGCAGGATGCGCTGGTTCAGTGGTGGTATGGCCACAATGCGGTGGCATTCTTCCTGACTACCCCGTATCTGGGTATGATGTATTACTTTCTGCCCAAAATGGCTAACAGGCCTGTATATTCCTATAAGTTAAGTATACTGCACTTCTGGTCCCTGATCTTTATTTATATCTGGGCCGGACCGCACCACCTTTTATATTCATCTCTGCCGTCATGGGCACAATCACTGGGCGTTGTTTTTTCGATCATGCTGATTGCTCCGAGCTGGGGAGGGATGATCAACGGACTGCTGACGCTCAGGGGGGCCTGGGATAAGGTGCGCGATGATGCGACTCTTAAATTCATGGTGGTCGGTTTAACGGCTTATGGTATGGCAACCTTCGAAGGTCCGATGCTGTCGTTAAAACAGATCAACGGAATCGCGCACTTTACCGACTGGATCGTGTCTCACGTTCACGTAGGAGCCCTCGGATGGAACGGTTTCCTTACCTTTGCTATTCTTTACTGGTTGATACCAAGAATATATCAGACTTCCCTGTTTTCGAAAAAAGCAGCAAACTTCCATTTCTGGATTGGCACACTGGGGATCCTTTTTTATGCTATTCCAATGTACTGGTCTGGCTTTACACAAGGGCTTATGTGGAAAGAGTTTACCCAGGAAGGTATGTTGAAATATCCGAACTTCCTCGAAACAACTCTTGCTATTATCCCGATGCACATGTTCCGTGCACTAGGTGGAGCGATGTACCTGACAGGGGCGATCGTGATGACATGGAATCTGTGGAAGACCATGGCACAGGGAAAACTGGTAGCGAACGAACCTGCGGAAGCAATGCCTCTGACTCCTGCATTTACACCTCATGCCGGAGAAAAAACATGGCATCGTGCCTTAGAGCGCCGTCCTATGCAGTTCCTCGTTTTATCTTTAATTGTAATTCTCATTGGTGGTTTAATCGAACTTGTACCAACATTCATGGTATCTTCAAACGTTCCGACTATCGCCAGTGTGAAACCCTATACCCCTCTTGAACTACAGGGTCGCGACCTGTATATCCGGGAAGGATGTGTAAACTGCCATTCTCAGATGGTCCGCCCTTTCAGATCAGAAACGGAGCGCTACGGAGAGTATAGCAAAGCAGGGGAATATGTTTATGACCACCCCTTCCTGTGGGGATCCAAGCGTACCGGACCCGATTTGCACAGAGAGGGTGGAAAGTACTCTAATGCGTGGCATTTTAATCATTTGTTTGATCCTACTACAATGTCTCCCGGAAGTATCATGCCTCCTTATCCATGGTTGATTGAGCAAAAGCTCGACACCACCACAACATCTTCAAAGATTATTGCGATGCGCAAGCTGGGTGTTCCCTACGAAGAAGGATATGAAAGTATCGCAAACAGAGATCTGGGCCGTCAGGCAGATGCTATCGCTGAAAATCTGTCGAATGATAATATAAAGGTGAAAAGCGACAGGGAGATTGTAGCGATCATAGCTTATCTGCAAAGGCTTGGGGTGGACATTAAAGCAAGCAAAACGGCTGCAAATCCAGCAGCAGAAGGGGCAGAAAGACAGTAAGGTGAAGGTTGAACAAGCACGTTAATCAGAAAAGAAATGTTTAAGCAATTTTTAGATAAAGTAGAAGGCAGTCAGATTTATCTGATCTCATCACTCGGGATATTCCTTGTATTTTTCATCCTGGTATTTATCATGCTCTTCCTGATGAAAAAGGAGCATATCAAACACATGAGTGAACTTCCGTTAAAAAATGATGAAAACTAATTATATGAAAAAGCTATTGTACCTGTTGATTTTATTACTTTCTGGTGTACAGTTGTTTGCGCAGGAGGCAGCTCCTGAAGCAAGCACTGCTGCTGCACCTTCGGGAAACATTTTGATGGATATAGTAATTGTTGTTTTCATTATTGCGGCACTGGTTCTTCTGGCAGTATCTCTGGTTTTACTGAAAACGTTTAAGGTGCTGTCTAAGGAACTGCTGAACCCTTCACAGTTGCAGGTTAGAGTTGCCGAGCCCCGCCTGGAATATGAAGAGTGGGTAGCTTTGCAGAAAAGTAAGCCTGGTTTCTGGACAAAACTCCTTGGACTCAAGCCGATATCTCAGGAAAAGGATATTATGCTCGATCATGAGTTTGACGGAATCGCAGAACTGGATAACCCTACACCGGCATGGTTCATGTGGCTGTTTTATGCTACCATCATTTTCGCGGGAGCTTATTTACTCAATTATCATGTTTTCAACTGGGGTAAATTACAGGATGAGGAATATGTAGTTGAAATGAAAGAAGCAAAAGCAGCTAAGGATGCGTATCTTTCAAAAGCTGCTAATCTTATCGATGAGAATACGGTGAAAGAAAATAAGGATGCAGCAGTAATATCAGCAGGACAAGCATTGTTCAAT
>JBQGEO010000821.1:0-3056 GCA_052039655.1 Pararcticibacter sp. | reverse complement strand
CGTCCGCTCCATAGTTGATATCTTCAAAAAACACACCCGTCAGCATTGTACTGATTTTTTTTGCTTCGCCGGGATGAAGCACGATCTCTGCATCTACGGCCTTCAACCCTGCGAAGCGATGTGCGTCGTCTTTGGTTGTTTCAGCGTTTTGGATGTCTTTGTATTGCTGCAGGTCGTATGCTTTTTTCAAGTCCTCAACAAGCTGCCAGGCTACCCGGTGAACCTGTCCGTCTACTTTTTCGCCCTGAAGAGTAATGGTTGTTCCCTGATTCGCATAGCCGGAGGCGCTTGTTTTTTCAGCAGGTGTGTAGCTTTTGAAATCCCTGGTTTCTGTACGGAAATAATTGTTTCCTGAATCTGCATAGACAATGGTATAATTGCCTGTGTTTTTGTTATACGAGATTACGGGACGAAGTACATTGCTGCCTTTTTGCACATAAGGATAGCTCTGTGGCCGCCAGTTCAGCAGATTGGCAGAGCTGGCGTGCGCAAACTGCAATGCCCGGTCATTGACGCTCCAAACGATCTGCCAGGTGTCGTTTGCTCCCCTGATCAGATAAGGGCTATACATCTTTTTCTCTGCTCCCCAGGTACCGTAGTCGCTCCTCAGAAAAGGGTATCCATTGCCGATTGAAGTCCAGTTCCGCTTGTCAAGGCTCCAGGCAAAACGTAAGCCGTTTGTTCCGTAAGAAAAAAGGTAAAGCGAGTCGGGCTGATCAAGTGCTTTATGGTTTGCGGCAAATACGCACTGGATAAAAGCGGGTAAAAACAGGCTGATTATCAGAAATTTCTTCCTCATGGTTTGTTGTCAGGGTATTGGTTAACTGGTTTTGTGTGTTAGAAGAAAACAAAAATAATATTAATTGTCACTTTTACAATTAGTAAATGTGAATTAAAAGCAGGCCGTGCAGGGATGGGGGCCTGCCGAATTTTATTTAACCAGAGCATTTCTGTTTTTTAGTTTTAATAGAATGTTTTAAATAGTCTATTGATTTTGTAGATTATTATCCTACCTTTGTCCGGTGTTCTTTTAATACTTATCCAGAAAGACGGAGGGGAAGGCCCTGTGAAGTCTTAGCAACCTGTAAAAATTCAAGGTGCTAATTCCTGTCCGCCACGGCGGAAGAGATAAGGTTGGTATGTCAATCTGAATAAGTTAATATAAATCAAAACAGTTATGGAAATTTATTTAGACATTGTTGCAAATGAACGTTCAGCCTCCGGGCGACAGTCTGCCGCTTACCGGCTTGTTGTGGATCATCAGACCTCTTCCTTTAAAACCTCTATCTCTCCAGTCAGCTGTTGTAAGCGAATGTGTTGTTGCTAATTACTATTAGCATACTTTAATTTCTACGATGCCTGTTCCCGTCCGGGATGCTCAGGCACTACTTGTCCATTTTATTTAATATCAGAGCAGGATTGTCCGGTTGCGGATAGGTATGCTCCTGTCGTATGCATGGTATTTTATACCAGGTCTCCGTGCTGCACCTCTAATCCTGCTGTTAACAACGTTCACACTTTCGATGAAAAGAAGTATATACACACTTTTATTTTGTTCCGCTCTGTCATTCACCTCATTCGGACAGAGCCATATAAACGGATTTACGGGCCAGTCATCACAGGCCCAGCTGCAACTGGAAGACAAGTTCGACAAGTTGTTAAGTAAGAAAAATATTGGGGAAGCTATCCGGGAGTACTCGGCGAAGCCCCACCATCTCGGATCTGCACAGGGAAAGATCGTTGCTGAATCTATACGCAGACGGTTTGCAAACTACGGATGGGATGCCAGGATCGAAACCTACCAGGTTCTTTTTCCCACTCCGAAGACCCGTTTGCTGGAGCTTATTGCGCCCACGAAGTTTACAGCTCTCCTGAAGGAGCCGGCATTCCCGGAAGATGCAACTTCGGGACAGGAAGGGCAGCTGCCTACCTACAATGCCTGGGGGGCAGATGGTGATGTCACCGGTCAACTGGTATTTGTGAATTTTGGATTGCCGGAAGATTACGAAGTCTTAAAACGCTACGGCATAGACGTAAAAGGCAAAATTGTGATTGCACGCTACGGACGCTCCTGGAGAGGAATAAAGCCTAAGATCGCGTGGGAGCACGGAGCCATTGGCTGTATCATTTACTCCGACCCGAAAGAAGACGGGTATTACCAGGGGGACGTGTATCCAAAAGGACCGTTTAAAAATGAGCATACAGTGCAGAGAGGATCCGTAATGGATATGGTGGTTTACCCGGGAGATCCTCTTACTCCCAACGAGGGATCGACGGAGAATGCAAAGCGTATCGACCGGAATGAAGCCCCCACGATTCTTAAAATCCCCGTTCTGCCCATCAGTTATCACGATGCGCAGCCTCTTCTGGCAGCCCTGGGAGGCCCCGTTGCACCTGCTGAATGGCGTGGCGCCCTTCCGCTCACCTACAGGATCGGGCCGGGACAGGCACAGGTACATCTGAAAGTAGAGTCGAACTGGGATATCGTACCCGCTTATAATGTGATAGCGAAGATTAAAGGTTCTGTTTATCCCGATGAGTGGGTGATTCGCGGGAATCACCACGATGCCTGGGTAAACGGGGCCGACGATCCGGTAAGCGGCCTTGCTGCTTTGCTGGAAGAAGCGAAAGCGATAGGTGCCCTTTACAAATCGGGGATCAAGCCTAAAAGAACATTGGTCTATTGCGCCTGGGACGGAGAAGAGCAGTCATTGCTGGGCTCCACGGAATGGGCAGAGCATCATGCTGCAGAATTGCAGAAAAAAGCGGTTGCCTACATTAACTCGGACGGGAACAGCAGGGGCTTCCTCGGTGCGGGAGGTTCACACGCCCTGGAGAACCTGGTAGATGGAATTTCCCGTAGTGTCAAAGATCCGCAGACCGGAGCAACGGTGTATGAGCGGCTGAAAGCGAGGGACATCGTAAGAGCAGGCACTGCTAAGCAGAAAAAGGAACTCATAAAGAAAGATACCCTGGCTTTGTCGGCCCTGGGGACAGGTTCTGATTATTCTGCATTTCTTCAGCATCTCGGTATTCCTTCTCTCAACCTGGGCTAT
>JBQGEO010000820.1:0-13575 GCA_052039655.1 Pararcticibacter sp. | reverse complement strand
CATAAGCATTCGTGTCACGCACAGCCAATCCGCGTGACGCCATTAAGTTTCCGATCAGCCTGAAGTATCCGCGCAGGCTGGTCCGTAAACTCCCGTCCGCCTGGAAAAAATACAGTGATGATTTAGGACGGGGGATAATATTCGCCAGAAAGAGAGATTCACCAAGCGTCAGGTCCGATGGCCTCTTATCAAAATAATATCTCGACGCTTCGCCAATACCATACACGTTCCTGCCCCACTCGATGAGATTCAGATACACCTCAAACATTCTCCGCTTTGTAGACACCCGGTTATTCTCTATCAGCCACACGATCAGCATTTCTTCAATCTTTCGGGCCAGAGTCTTCTGACGGTTTAGGAACACATTCTTCACCAGCTGCATCGAAATAGTACTTCCCCCGCGTTTAAAAGCCTTTTCTTTAAAGTTTGTGGCAATCGACCTGCGGATCGATTTCTCAACGAATCCCCTGTGAGAAAAGAAAGAAGGGTCCTCCGCTGTAAGAACTGCATTCCTCAAATCAGGCGAGATCTCATCAATAGGAGTGAAATCGGGATTCTGAGGACCTATAACGATGTCCCTCATAGGCTTGCCATACTCATACGGAGTGTACACAAAAGGAGAATTGATCTTCCCCAGATCGGTTTTCCCCCATTTAACAATCCGGAAACCTATCGGATTCAGTGAAGAACTGAACCTCACGCTGTCCGGCTGCTTCTCATCCAGGTAAAAATCCATCTGATATTGAAGCTTTCCCGCCACCTTTATGCCTTCAAGAGACTCGAAAAGACCTGAAGGGAACGAATCAAAAGCCTGCTGCGCATCCAGCTCGTTTGTCTTCAGTTTAAGCTCATAAACCTTGGAAGGCGAAATGGTATACTTTATAAATGGATTAAGGTCAATATTCTTAAGATGGATCACAGACGAACTGTCAACCGATACATAGTTCTCCCCGATAAGCAGATCAGCATCGATCGAACCATCCGGAACCACGATATCATTCGCCGCAATTTTGGGATGGTTAATCAGCAGGTTCTTTATCGCCCACGACCCGTAAATATGGAATTCATCCCCGCTCTTCCGGGTATTCTTCAATTGAGTGTACACTGTATCAAAGCTGAGCTTCAGACCAAGTTTTTGTTCGATCACAGGGAGTTCCACCTTTTTTCCCTCTGCATATAACTTAAAATCCAGCTTTTGGTCTGATGGCGCCACCATCCCCTCCACATGCCAGACTGATTCGTTATTATTAACAAGGATCCGTGATTTCAGTTCCCCGTCATCAATGGTTGCAGAAGGCACAAAAAATCTCATTTGCTCCTTGTCCCGGATAAAAAGCAACTCAAAGTTCCTGATATCCATTTCATCGGGAATCTTATACAGTACCTGGTTCAGAAGATTATTTGCAAGCTCTGCATAATTAGCTTTTCCCTTTACCTGCGTACTGTCCTCATTCTTCTTTTTGAAAAGGAAATCATAGTTTCTGAGACTGTCTCTTTTAACAATACTGACCTTCGCGCTTTTAAGCTTCAGTCCTGCCAGCTTAATATCACCAAGTAAAAGAGGCATCAGCCGCACCTTCACATGCAGATCCTCGATATGCAAAAGACTGTCCCGGTTTTCAGGGACTACAGAAATATCAGAAAAGGCTATGGTACTCAATCCCTCAAAATGAGGATTCTCAATAGTCAGATTCAGATTATATTCTCTTTTTGCTTTGTTTTTCGCTTTCTGAACCACCGTTTTAAGTATTGCCTCCCGTTTCGAGTATGCGATAAAACCACCAATCAGGGCAATAACTAACAGACTTGCGAAAACAATACCAGCTATTTTAATATATTTTGAATACTTCGAGGGTATGTGCATGTATACAACAGCTTTAAGATCACCAGGATCCGCCAAAAAAACTTCAAATGAAGATGTTTTACTTCTAACCCGTAAATATCACTAAAAACACGAATCAATCAAGAGTGGTTTCATAAATTTAACAAGTCAGCACTTTTCTCCGGGAAAGCCCAGGCAAAGTAAATTTTAATATGTTGTTTCTGTGAAACTTAAAGCCGAAAATTTCTATATGTTTGCGCTTTAATTTGTTCGCGACGATGATTACAAAAGAAGATGTTTTAAATGCCCTGCGTCATGTGGAAGAGCCTGATCTTAAGAAAGATCTGGTAACACTCAACATGATTGAAGATATAAAGATTGAAGGAGAAAATGTAAGTTTCACAGTCGTTCTTACTACTCCGGCCTGCCCCCTAAAAGGCCTGATTGAAAATGCATGCCGCAACGCAATCGCACATTTCATCAGCGCAGAAGCCGTTGTTGATGTAAAAATGACATCAAGGGTGACCACACAAAAGAATCAGCCCCTCACAAACATCCAGAACATTATCCTGGTAGCCTCAGGAAAGGGAGGCGTAGGAAAATCTACGGTATCAGCCAATCTCGCTCTTGGATTATCTAAAACCGGGGCAAAGGTAGGCCTGATAGATGCTGATATATATGGCCCCTCTATTCCGATCATGTTTGGACTGGAAGGTACCAAGCCTTTTGCGGTAGAGGTAGAAGGAAAAACGAAAATTGTGCCGGTAGAGAAATATGGCGTCAAAGTTCTGTCTATTGGTTTCTTCACCGATCCGGATCAGCCGGTGCCATGGCGCGGGCCGATGGCTTCAAATGCAGTTAAACAACTATTCAATGATGCCGAATGGGGCGAACTGGATTACCTGGTGGTAGACCTTCCTCCCGGAACGGGCGACATCCATATAACACTGAGCCAGACTTACCCTGTGGCCGGTGCCGTAATCGTCACCACCCCGCAGAACGTAGCCCTTGCCGATACAAAAAAAGGAATAGGCATGTTCATGATGAACTCCATCAATGTCCCTCTTTTGGGTGTAGTAGAAAACATGTCCTATTTCAGTCCGGCAGAACTGCCGCAAAACAAATACTACATTTTCGGAAAGGGCGGCGGCAGAAAAATTGCAGAGCAGTTTAATGCACCATTCCTGGGCGAAATCCCTCTTGTACAGAGCATCAGCGAAGCCGGGGACTCAGGAGAGCCCGTTATCCTCCAGGATAACAATCCCCTTTCTGAAGCATTTATAAGCGTAGCGGAAAAGGTCGCCCAACAGATCTCTATCCAGAACGCCCGGGAAGTAAAAGAGGTTTAATTAAAATTATTTAGTATTTTTAAAAAAATTATTTGATATGGACTTGTTGCAAAAAGTGGAGAGTGCATTAGATACGATCAGGCCCTATCTCGAAGCGGATGGAGGAAACGTATCTGTAGAGGAGATTACTTCAGATAATGTCGTAAAGATCAAGCTGCTTGGAGCCTGCGGATCCTGCCCTATGAGTTTTATGACCATGAAGGCCGGAATTGAACAGGCTGTAAAACGAGCAGTTCCTGAAGTAAATGGAATAGAAGCAGTAAACCTGACTGATATTGATGACCCCAATGCTGTGATGCCTTAAAAGGCAAATCACACTAAAATATTTAGAAAGCGGTGACGTTAATAACGTATCCGCTTTTCTGTTTTAGAAGCAAATTTAAAAGCAAACGCCGATCCTGTTCCGACCGTTCCTTTGTAAAAATTCTGCGAATGATCAGAACAAGATCGCATTTTAACAGTATTTAACGAAAGAGTTGCATAATTTTTGGTAGGTTTACGACGATGAAACACTTGCTGACAATATTGGCCGTCATCATTGCACTGAGTTCCGCAAAGGCTCAGGAGCGGCCTCTTGTCCAGTTTTCAGGTATAATTTACAATGTAGATTCGAATGTAGTAGTACCTTATGTATCAGTCACCAACAAAAGCGACAAGTACAAGGCTTTCTCAGCTAACTACCAGGGATATTTCTCTTTCGTGGCGCATGAAGGAGATACGGTTATCTTCAGTGCAGTAGGGTACAGAAAAGAGGCAATTGTAATTCCGGACAACCTGTCCGATAAAAGCTATACAGTAGTAGTAAAAATGAAAGCCCAGGTGATCAACCTGCCGACAGTCACTGTTCTGCCATGGGCAAGCGTCGATCAGTTCAATAAAGAATTTATGGCCCTGAAGTTCGCGGATGACGACATGGAAATAGCCAGAAAGAATGTGACGCGGACATCCCTGCTGGCGATAGCCCGGGAGCTTCCGCGCGACGGCCAGGAAATGCGCGGGATCAACTTCCAGAATAACCACGTAGCGCTCACAAATAAAGCTATTAACCAGCGCTATGCCAACCCTCTTCTCAATCCGTTTGCCTGGGGATCATTCATACAGCAGATCCTTCAGGGCGACAAAAGAAGAGGCGATTCAAATTAACGCCTCTTAGATCCGGCAGGAAATTTCATTTTATAAGCAACCTTAACAGCGCCGCGCGAAATCGCGTCCAGCCTGCTTTTAATCATCGCTCTTCTCAGGGGACTAAGCTTATCCGTAAAGAGTCTGCCTTCTGTGTGGTCATATTCATGCTGGATCACTCTTGCTGCAAGCCCGGTAAACGTTTCTTCATGATGTTCCCATTTCTCATCATAATAAGAAAGCTTTATCGTATCCAGCCTTTTCACATCTTCACGAACATCCGGAATACTCAGGCACCCCTCGTTAAAGTCCCATAAAGTTCCCGATTCCTCCAGCATCTGCGCGTTTATAAACACCTTCTTGAAATCTTCAAGCCCGGGTTCTTCTTTATCCGTTATGTCAATTACAAAAAGCCTTATGGAAAGTCCTACCTGCGGAGCCGCCAGTCCAACGCCATTGGCACCATACATCGTATCGAACATATCATTGATCAACTTAGGAAGTTCCGGGTATTCAGGAGAAATCTCGTCAGCTTTCTTCTTTAAAACAGGATCGCCATAAGCTACTATTGGTAATTTCATTCTGCAAATATAAAATTATTCTCCCTTATGAATTGTCTGGCGACATTCAATTAGCCTCCATTTCATCCCCCGGCTCGAACAACAGGGTACTAAGCTGCGCCGGATCAAAGATCTCATTGGCAATATCCGAAATACCAGACTCACTAACCTTGTTCACCCTCTCAAAAACCTCTTCCAGGGTGTCCACCCTGCCATAGTCTACGAGGCTCTTAGCCATCGCAATGATCAAGCTCAGGCGATTATCTTCACCAAGAGCTATAAGGCCGTTGAATTTCTTCTTTGCCCGGTCGAGAACAGCCCCTTTTATCCCCCCTTCCCTCAGTTGCTTCAATTGCTTATGCACCAGGGAAAGAGCCTTCTCTGTTTTCTCCGCATCAGTACCAAAATAGATTGTAAAAATGCCGGTATCAGAAAAAGGAGTATAATTAGACTCAATGGTATACGCACTTCCATATTTTTCCCTGATTGTCAGGTTCAGCAGTGAACTCATACCGGATCCTCCCAGGATATTATTCAAAAGCATCAGCCCTGTCTTATTCTGATCATGAAATGAGTACGCACGGCTTCCCAAAATGCAATGTGTCTGCGCGATGGGCTTTTGAACCCTGTTAGTGCCGGTATGACAAACAGGAGGAGTCCTGTTGAGTTTACCACTATGATGGGGCACTTCACTAAAATATCTGCTGAACAACTTTGTAAGCTCTTTAAAGCCATATCCGCCTGATACTCCAATCACAATATCTTCCGTATTATATCCCGCTGAGATAAACGAACGGATATCATCAACCTTCAGAGCCTCAACAGAAGCCGGTGTACCCAGGATATTTCTTCCCAAAGCATGCCCCCGGAAAAGCATATCCTCAAAGTCGTCCTGAATTGCTTCTTCAGGCTGATCCTGGTAAGAGGCAATCTCGTCCAGGATCACGCTTTTTTCCTTATCCATTTCCTTTTCGGGAAAGGTAGAGTGAAAAACAAGATCTTCAAACAGATTAAAAGCACGGCCAAGGTACTGTTTAAGAAAAGATGCATGGATACAGGTATATTCTTTGGTGGTGTAGGCATTCAGATCTCCCCCTACCGCTTCCAGGTAATTCAGTATCTGGTTAGTACTGCGTTTCTCTGTACGCTTAAAAAGAAGATGCTCGATAAAATGAGCCAGCCCGTCTTTGCCTTCCGGTTCGTCCCGGGAACCTGTATTAATAATAATACAGGCATGTGTAATAGTCGATTCATAAGGCTTGTATAAAAGCCTGATACCGTTGGGCAATGTAAAAACCTGATAATCCATTGGAGTGCAAAAGTAGTGATTGCTAACCGGATATCAGGAGGCATTTTCAGACCCGCCTTACAGATCCTTTTTCCTGAAAAAGCGGACAGACAGGATCAAAGGTACTCCCACCCAGATTAACAGACAGCAGACAGAATAAAAACTTCCAAAAGCCGATCCAAGGAATTTCTTGAATAAAGCACCGGAATACCCCATTAATACCGCCACATCCAGTTGCAGCAGCATCAATACCCGGGCCAGGTCTACAGGATTGAACGCAATGAAACCCAGCACGGCTTTGTCGATCGGATAATCACTGAAAGAATAAATAAAGGTCAGCAGAAATCCGTCAAACAATAATGTAAAGAACAGTGCCACCACCAGTGATGCACCAATAGCCTTGGTCTTGTCCTTAAACAAAACGAACACAAGGAGAGCAAGCGCAGAAAAGATCAGCGTCAGCAGCAATCCGGTGATCAGCAGAATCAACGCCGGCAGGCCCGGAGCCATTAACAATACCGGCAGGCCTATCCCCAGCAGGTAAGCTATACTTAAAGAAGTCGCAAGTCCCGTATATTCGGCCAGCAGCACTTTATCTCTCTTTACAGGTTGCGCCAGCAATAATTCGATGAATTCTATTGAATTAAAAAAGTAGATAGTAGCAAACAGTATACTGATTAAGGGAACAAAGAGCAGCGTAATATTCAATAAACCGAGTAATCCCTTGGCAGTATTACTGTCAAGATTCAACAAGCTGAACGATAAAAGAGCAAGGATGACCGCATAAACCAACACAACCTTGTTCCTCAACAGATCTAAAAATATATACTTTACTATGGTTCTCATTATTTTTCCTCCCCATCATGAGATACAGACCTCATGAGCTTAGCTACCGCTTTATTTAATTTTTCCTCACCCGCCGACTCGAGTATATCCCTGACGCACCTGTGAAACATCAGCTTTCCGTCCTGAAGATAGATGACCTCACTCGCCAGGCCCTCCAGATCACTCAAAACATGGGAAGTGATCAGGATAAGTTTTCCCTTCTCCCTTTCCTTACTAATCTTCGCCCTGAGTATTTCGCTCGACAAAGGATCCAGCCCTGCCGTCGGCTCATCCAGGATAAGGATGCCGGGATTAAATAGAAAAGCAAGGCATGCACTCACTTTCTGTCTGGTGCCTCCTGATAAAGTCCTCATGACCTTATTCTTTAGCCCCTCTATCCCAAAATCACGGATCAGATCTTCATCGTACGCCGTTACATCAGTGCGCATTTCCCTTACCATATTGATCACCTGACCGATGGTCATATTATCGGGGTATCTTCCTATCTGCGGCATAAATCCTATATCCGCCCGGTACGAATAACCATGCTTCACCTCCTTACCATTTACACTGATGGACCCGCTTTCAGGAATCACCAATCCCAGGATTGACTTTATAAGCGTCGTCTTCCCCGACCCGTTAGAGCCCAGCAGGGATATCGCCTGATGCCCCTTCAAACTCAGACTGATATCGTTGAGCGCCCTGAACTTTCCAAAAGACTTACTTAACTGGCGTATTTCTATCATGAAGATTTATTCTTTTAATAAGCGGCTTATCATCCTTCATCTGATCCGGAATAAGAGTAGGCAGTATTTTTTCGACCATCTCAATAAGTCCAGAAAGAAAGCTCCGGTATAATATCATAGCCGTTGGCACCTGCTCTGTAATAACGGAATAGGCACTTACAGGGTAATAGGGAACGTCACCCGTTCCATCTTTGTCCAGGTCATATCCGTCATACTTATCCCAGTAATTGTTACTGAAATAATTAAGCATCAATGTTCCGTTAGTGGCTACATCAAAGGAATTACCGATGAAATTATTCCGGTGAAAATTACTTCCGCTGCTGTTTGCCTGCACACGCAGCGCCCACCCGTTTTCTTCAAAAGTATTCTGATTCACTTCTATACGGCTTGTTCCCTCCATATAGATACCTACTGTATTTTTCAGGAAACGGTTATTCGAAATACGGCTGTCGGAAATATCCTTAAGCAGTAAGCCGTATGATGCATCGCCCCAGTTATGGATGAAGATATTCCCAACCATCGTTACCACCTTGCTGTACATCACCGCCACACCCGCACCGTTCTCACTGAATTTGTTATACTCATACCGGTCATTATTGGAAAACATAAAATGCAGACCGTAACGAACATTCCTGAACGAACGGTTATTCCGGATAGTAGAATTGCCAACAAACTCGAAATAAATACCGTCCCGGTGCCCGGAAATAATATTATCCCGGATCAAAAGATCCGTGCTTTTCCAGGCATGAATACCATTCCCGCTTGAAAGCTCATCTGTAGCATTCGACTGTATATAATTGCCTTTTACCACACAAAACTTACTGTTCTGCAAATAGATCCCATAAGTACCGTTAATGATCCGGTTACCCGCTATCACCACATCGCGGTGATCAGACACCTTGATTCCGGCGAGATCATTCATGCTCGATCTTCCGATATTTTGAACCTGCAGGCCCTTTACTACCACTGAGTCGGCGTAAATAAACAGGACCTCATATTTTCCAAGGCCATCGAAAACAGGATAATCCTTTCCTATCAGCGTAAGCTTCTTCTTTACAATCAGGCTATGCTGCTTATAATACCCCTTCGAGATCAGCAGGGTATCACCCGCCTTCGCCCGGTCTATTATAGCCTGAACGTTATTCCCCGGTCTTACAGGAATAACCTTAGCCGCTACATATCCTGTAAATACAGTATGCAGCAGCACCAGAAAGAAGAAGTTACGCCAGGTAAACATCATATACTCTAATTAACATCTTTCAGGCTCACCGGAACCACCTTGAGCGAATCGGCAAGAGCCTGTGCCTCATCCCTTGATGCAAAAGCAGCATACTGCCCGTTCATAGGGCTTCTGAAAAAGCCGTGCCGCAGGAAGATGGCATCCTTCCCTTCCAGCATTGGCCTGTGCTCCTTACGATAATCACTCACGAAGATCCTGTTGTCCTTCTGCTCAGGATGTTCCTTTTCAAAATGCCTAAGGCAGATGATATCATCAAACTTATATATCTTCCCCTTGGCTGTAACCAGCTCTGCACCAAAACGGTTATCCACGATGGTCATTTTGCAATGAGCACAAGCATCTTTCCCGTAATTAATAGGCTCCGGCGACTGTGTGCACGCACTCGTAAAGAACAGGACAATACACAACAAAATCAATTTCACGCACTTCATATCTTTTCTGTTTTTGATTTTCTCCATTCAAAGAAAGATACCAGCACCAGGATCAAGCCTGCCATAACAAAAAACCAGCCTCCGGTATCAGGCTGCGACAAAGCCTCAAAATTCAACATCTTTTTATAACCGATCAGAGGAGGCTGATAAGCCATCCCCGGAACTTTGATAGGAGCAGAGGGATCCAGGTTATGCCCGTAGTCGTATTCCCATTTCCAGAAATCATACATCGCAGCGATTCCAAACAAAATAAACAACAGCGTCCAGCAATAATACCCCAGCTTCCTGTTCCACATCAGCACCACCAGTCCCAGCCCCATAAAAGCCCCCAGGATATACGGCAGGTAGACAAACTCCTTAAAATCTTCCTTATGGATCGTTTTCATGCCGATATAGTGATTCAGCCCGTTTATGATCTCCACATCCCCCTTCACATCATTTATATGGATCTTCATACTGATACCTTCAGGATACTGCGGTGCCCGGAGCTCTATTCGCCACATCGGCAGGAAATACAAGGTCAGGATGCACCCGATAACAATAAAGATGCTTATTTTACTTAATTTACTTAGCTTTCTCATACCATTTTGATTCACGCAACGAATCGGTCATGAGCTTATAAACAGAAACGCAGGGCAATAAGACACATGAACGGTTCGTCAGATAACGGCGCTCTTTAGATTTAAAGAGCGCCGTATTAGCTTATTTTGCAGCAGCAACCGTCGGTGCCGATACAGATTCCCCGATTCCGAATTTCAAAGGAACCTTCGCTCCGCGGGGCGAAACCCGCAGATATCCCTGCATTTCCTGGTGCAGGGCAGAACAAAAGTCTGTACAATAGAAAGGTACAATGCCCACCCTGGTTGGAACATACTTCAGTGTAGCTGTTTCTCCCGGCATAATTAACAACTCAGCAGAAGCAGCATGCTTGATAGCAAACCCGTGAGGAATATCCCAATCCTGTTCCAGGTTGGTAACATGGAAATAAACAGTATCTCCAAGAAATACCCCTTCAATATTGTCAGGATTCAGGTGAGAGCGGATAGCCGTCATATAAACATCCACCCGGTTACCTTTTCTGGTCACCTTAGCGTTCTTTTCACCCATGGTAACATAAGGATTCTTATTCTTGAAGATATCAAAGATCTTTATGCTCTTGTCTCTCACCTTTTCCGCAGGGATCGCCTGTGCATAGTGAGGTTCACCTACCGTAGGGAAATCAAGAAGAAGCTTCATCTTGTCGCCTTCAATGCTGTACAGCTGTGCAGATTGCGCCAGCTCCGGCCCGGTAGGTAAATAACGGTCTTTAGTGATCTTATTATAAGCCATCACATATTTACCATAAGGCTTGCGGGTATCACCACCCGGAACCATCAGGTGGCCGATAGAATAGAAAGTAGGAACGCGGTCAAGGATCTTAAGATCCTTCAGGTTCCACTTCACAATCTCAGAAGAAATGAAGAAAGATGTATAAGCATTTCCTTTATCATCAAACTCGGTATGCAGAGGGCCTAATCCCGGCTTCTGCACTTCCCCGTACAACACTTTAGTATAGTCGAGTACAGGAATATTATGGTATTCTCCTTCAAACTGCTTTTTGCTGATAGCATCCTGTAATTTACTGAAAGAAAACACGGGGATCAAAGCAGCAAGCTTTCCGCTGCCCACGATAAATTCACCGGAAGGATCCACGTCACATCCATGAGGAGATTTAGGACATGGGATCATGTAAACCAGGTCTTTCAGCTCGGCAGGATCCAGCGTGATGACTTCGGTCTCTTTAGTTGAAACGGCAGAATGAGTTTCTTCATTCCATACGTTATGCACATAACTGGTCTTAAGCTTCTTTCCTTTCCCAGCCTTCACATATTCTTCAGCCTTTTTCCAGTTAACAGCGACAATGTAATCTTTATCCTTTTTCGAGGCATTCACTTCAAGAAGTGTGTGAGCCTGTTCTGTATTATAAGTAGAGAAAAAGAACCAGCCATGAGACGGCCCTTTACCAGCCCTGCTGAGATCCAGGTCCATACCCGGAAGGATGATCTGGAAGGCGATCTTCATACGACCGCTTTCCTTGTCTACCGAGATAAAGGAAGCTGTGCTCTTAAAATTATCCTTAAACGAAGAAACAGGAACATCCTCGTTCCCTACGGGAACAGAAAAACGGGTACCGGCAATGGTATATTCCGTATTCTCCGTAATAAAGGGAGAGGAGTGATTCCCTGCACTGTTCGGGATCTCAAGAATCTCAGCCGTCCTGAAGGATTTAAGATCAATCCTGGCAATACGCGGCGAATTGTTTGCATTAGCAAAAAGCCAGCGTCCGTCTTGTTCGCCGTTAGTTTGCGATAAAGCCAGGTGATGCTGATCGTCCCACGGCACAAAACCCTGTGAAGTCGTTAACATGGGCTTGCTTTCTTCGCTGTAACCATAACCACTTTCCGGATTAACCGAAAAGACCGGGATAATCTTCAGCAGTCTTCCTGATGGAAGCCCGTAAACAGAAACCTGGCCATTGAACCCGCCGGAAACAAAGTTGTATAACTCATCATACTTTCCGGGAGCAACATATACCTTAGAAGCGGCATCGCCTTCCACAACAGAACCTGCATTCTTCATTTTACAGCCCTGGATGGAAGCGACAGCTCCCAGTACACATAATAAACCTAAGAACCTTTTCATATTATTTCTTATTATCGTTTTTTCTCATGTACTCGAGGATCGCACGGGCATCATCGTCGCTTAAATTCTGGTTCGGCATTCTCACCATACATAGTTCAAGCATCGCCTTCGCCTCCGGATCTTTATCCAGCATCTCGTCAACATTGGTAACAAAATTCATTATCCACTCCGGCGTACGCCTGTCTGTTACTCCCTTCCATCCAGGTCCTACCAGTTTCTCGTCCGTCAGCTTATGGCAGGAACTGCACTTCACGTCAAAAATCTGCGTGCCCTTTGCCACCATAGCTTCGTCCAGCGGATGGGTCAGCTGAACATCTTTAAACTTACCAATGCCTTTGTCATCTGCGGTGCCAGCAGGAGCACCAGCCTCCGGCGCTTCAGCCGTTGTTGATTCATTCTGCACAGTTTTATCTCCTGTGCTGCCACCTCCGCAACTACAGAAAAGAACTGCGAATGAGAGAACTGCGTAAAGAAATCTTTTATCCATAATCTTTTTAAGTTTAGTTCAATAAAAGACATTTTTATCTTTTATTAGACAATAATATGACAAGAACTCAGTTTAAAAAAATGACATTAATCACAAAATCAGAAAAGGGCTGTTTAGTATAATAAGAATGACGAATTTTTTTTTGTTTATTGTGTAAAGCTCCCGGCAGATGGATTAAATAAACATCCCGGTAATAATAAAACTAAGCTCTATTGATAAACATCATCAATAGAGTTCCTTTATAATACAGTTTCACAGAGCAATAAAGATAAGATTCTCCATTTTCCTAATCCTTAAGCTTCAGCTTACATTCCCTTTTAAAAGAGTTGAACCGGGGCACCGACACATTACGGACATACGAATCATAAGGATTCTCTTTTGTATAATTCTGATGATATTCTTCTGCCCTGTAAAAGGTTTTGAGCGGCGACACTTCCGTTACGATAAGATTCTTAAATGCCGGAGTCCATTTCTTTATAGCTTCACTTGCCAGCCGTTTTTGCTCTTCACTGGTATAAAAGATCGCAGACCGGTAGGAGGTACCCACATCGGGGCCCTGCCTGTTCAGAGTAGTCGGATCATGAGAAGAAAAGAAAACATCAAGGAGGTCAGAATAAGAAATAACCCTGGGATTATAGTACACCAGCACCGTTTCCGCATGACCAGTCTTTTCCGAACACACTTCGTCGTATGTCGGGTTCTTCGTATGGCCGCCAGCATACCCCGAAACAGCCGAATCTACTCCCGCGAGCTCTTCAAAAATATGCTCGGAACACCAGAAGCAGCCTTCTGCAAATGCAGCAACAGCTTTTTTGCCGGAAGAATCAATTTTTACCCCGGCTGAACCCTTTTGCTGACCTGCTGAATTGCAGGAAAATAATACACCTGAAAGCAATGTAACAAGAAAGAGCCTGATCAACTTCATATCGTTTATTCTAAGCTCTAACCGAAAAAAAACGGCTTTAGGTATGTCATTCAGAACTTTACCCTTTTACCCGCCAGCGGTACCGGCTCCTCAGGCTC
>JBQGEO010000819.1:0-2589 GCA_052039655.1 Pararcticibacter sp. | reverse complement strand
TGCTGCGATACAACAGAATTATGGATTGATAGAGCGTTATATCCACCGGACGAATCAATTTATACAGGGCCAGACTGATAAAAAACAGTCTTACCTTTTTTATCATATATCCATCCTGTATTTTTTGGCGAACTTTCATCTCAGGAGGAAGGACTTCGAAAGGAGTACATCGTATCTTAAGGAGATGATGGATTTAATGGACACGGATGGTCGTTACTATAAGGTGTTTTATTTGCGACATCATTTACTCTTAGCACTCAACCTGTTCTATACAGGCTTTGCTGACGATGCGATCTCGTTATTACAAAGGTCACTTTCGGGCGTAAAGCAAACATCTAAACCGGAAGATATCGAGGATTTACGGATATGCTTAACCATGTTTTTAGCCCTTTGTAATGGCAAGGGGAGTTTGAAGCAACTGACTCTGCTTACACGCACGGATGCCTGGTATGAAAAGAAAATGGGCATGTTGTGGACCATCCGGAAGAATCTGATGGAAATTCTTGTTCAGATACAGTCCTCCAACATTGAGCTCGCCATGTCGCGGCTAAGCAGCTTTAGGCGACGGTATAAAAAGTATCTTCTGAAAACTTCGGAGGAACGTGTGTTATTGTATCTGAGGCTGGTGGAGAAATACCTGCAAAAACCTGATGTGACTTCAGAAGAGGCGTATAGAAATGCGGTTGTAAGCCTGCTGAACGGGATGGAAAATGAGGATATCTTCACCTTGAGCTTTATCGCCTGGCTGATAGCGCGCTGGGACAAAAAAACAGCTTATGAGGTTGTTCTCTCACTTATACAGGATAACAACTATGCGGGTAAAGCCCGGCCGCGTTCCTGACATAGGGCTGTCACAGGCCTTATGTAACTTTGTAAAGAAGGAAAATGAACGAAAAAACTCCTCCGAAATAGAATCCTACTAAATATTTGACTTATGAGTTATTGTAATTATATACCGAACATGGCTGAACCCAGCCGGAGTTTACATCAAAAATATCATGATTTTCATTATGGATTCCCGATACACAACGATGACGAGCTTTTTGGCCGCCTCATCCTCGAGATCAATCAGGCTGGATTGAGCTGGGAAACAATCTTGAAAAAGGAAGATGGATTCAGAAAAGCCTATGACAATTTTAACATCAGTAAGATTGCAACGTATGATGAAAATGACCGGGAAAGGTTGCTCAATGATCCTGGAATTATCAGAAACCGGTTGAAGATTAATGCTGCCATTGAAAATGCAAAGACCGTTCTCTTATTACAGAGAGAATATGGCAGCTTTGAAAAATGGCTTGAGTCTCATCATCCCAAAACCAAAGAGGAATGGGTGAAGATATTCAAAAAGACTTTCAGATTTACAGGTGGTGAAATAGTGGGCGAATTCCTTATGAGCATTGGCTTTCTGAAAGGAGCACATGCAGATAATTGTCCGATAGGCAAGCAAGTGCTGCAGCAGCAACCTATGTGGCTGAATATGTAAGTATCAGCAGAAAGGGAGATACAGGGAAACTGTCTTTTTTAACATTTGTAAAATTTTAACAGGATTTGGTTTCTGATCTTTGCCGGAAATAGAAAGAGATGAACTGGATTATTGTCGTTATAGCGGGTTTATTTGAAGTGGCTTTTGCATCGTGTTTAGGTAAAGTCAAAGAAACGAGCGGTGCCGAGATGTACTGGTGGTTTGCCGGATTTCTGGTTTCCCTGGTCATTAGTATGTTGTTGTTAATGAAGGCCACTCAAACCTTGCCTATCGGCACAGCTTATGCTGTGTGGACGGGCATAGGAGCCGTTGGTACAGCGCTTGCGGGAATCATCATATTTAAAGAACCGGCAACCTTCCTGAGACTGTTTTTTATTGTAACCCTGATCGGTTCGATCATCGGGCTGAAAGCAGTTTCTCACTGATGTATCCTAATTCTGTTTCGTGCAGGAATTCTATACCGGCCATTACCAAACGGGGGGGCTGACATTAATACTCTACCATTATTTGCATGAGGAAAAGAGCTCGCAATTAAGGCAGAAGAAGTAAGTTATTTAGACTCTCAGCACTCCGCGAAACCCTCTCGCCGCGTAGTAAGATTGTGCGCCGTTATGATAAATGAAGACATGGTCGTAACGGCGATCACCGAAAATTGCACCACCGAGCTTTCTGATAGCGGCGGGTGTTTCCAGCCAGCTGGATGTTTTTGTATCAAACTTTCCAAGCTTTTGCAGTTCGCGGTACTGCTCTTCATTTAAAATCTCTATGCCCATGGCTGCTGCAGCTTCAATAGCACTATCCTTTGGGGGGAATTCTTTTCTCGATTCCTGTGCCTCCCGGTCATAACAAAAGCTCCTTCGCCCTTTAGGGCTTTCGGCTGCACAGTCATAAAAAATATATTGATCTGTCTCTGAATCATAAGCCACGACATCAGGCTCTCCGCCGGTTCTTTCCATCCCATAGAGGGACCAGAGTTTTTCGGCGTTGTCTTCCAGCTTTTGCTGAACTCTGGCCCACTCAAAATCCTTATGCCGGTTCATGTTTTTCTCAAAACGAATTTGCAAAGCCCTGAGCAGTTCCTCCTGCTGTTCTGATGTTAACGTCTT
>JBQGEO010000818.1:0-2648 GCA_052039655.1 Pararcticibacter sp. | reverse complement strand
ACGGGCTCGAACAGGTGTTGTGGCCTGATCATTGTGTTCAGGGGACTCCGGGAGCCGATTTTTCCTCGCGTCTTCATCAAAACCGTATTGAAGCAGTCTTCCGGAAGGGCACTGATCCTGGAATTGACAGCTATAGTGGTTTCTATGACAATGACAAACGGAAATCAACCGCGTTAGCTGAGTATTTAAGGGGAAAAGGAGTTGCGGAATTATATGTGGCCGGACTAGCAGGGGATTTTTGCGTTTATTATTCCGTGAAGGATGCCTTAAATGAAGGATTTGATACTTATCTGATTGAAAATGCGACCATGCCTATTGACAGCAATACTTTTGCTTTTGTGAAAGAGGATATTACCTCCAGGGGAGGAAAGATTGTGAACATTTGATCTGGTGTTCAAACTCACAAAAGGTTCAACAATAGCAAGTCTTTCTTGTTATTTCATTACTATGGAAGACGAATATCTTTTTGAGAAAGACCAACAGATTCCGGAAGATCCTTTTTATATAGAGGCTGACGTGTTCGACACGGGCGATTACAGCCGGCTGCTGGTTGTTCCCTGTGGTACGAAGTATATTTTAGTTTTAAACGACGAACATTTATGCACCCTTGAACTTACCTGTGATGAGCCTGTGTGCTGGGAGCAGGAAGAGGGAAACCTGGATGATGAAATTGTTGAAAGGCTCGGAAAAGCTATAAATGGCTATTCTGCCTGAAGATGTCTTCTCCTGTTCTTTAAAAGAATGGTAAAGACCCAAAAAAATGCAAAATCCCCTCAATAATATCCTCCTTTTAATTATTTTTAGCGCCTAAATCCGGAAACTTGAGTTTCTGGCATAATAAGCCGTAAAATAAAGATGAACCAATTTATGCATGCTGGGAAATTCAAATACGGAAGCAGGGAATCTCAGACCTGTGAATTCGTTGAGTTGCCGGATCAGGAGTCAGCAAAAGCATAAGTAGTTCGAATCTAACTTAAGAACAAATAATTGTAAATGAAGATTTTAAAATTTGGCGGAACATCAGTAGGCAGTCCCGAGCGGATGAAAAAGCTACTTGACATTATCCGTCCTGAAGAAAAACAAATTGTAGTATTGTCTGCGGTAGCGGGTACCACAAACAACCTGGTTGAAATTTCGCAAGCTTATCTGGACGGCGATAAGCGTAAGGCAAAACAACTTACGGACGCTCTTTATGAAAAGTACAAAACATTTGTTCATGAATTATTTACCACGGAGGAAGGACGTAATAACGGAAAAGAGCTGATTGATTATCATTTTACTCTGATCGGATCTTTTTCTACTGACCTTTTTACACCGGTTGAAGAAAAAATAATCCTGGCACAGGGAGAATTGTTATCTACCACCTTATATCATTTTTATCTCACTGAGATTGGTGTCAGATCAGTGCTGCTGCCGGCACTTGATTTCATGAAGATCGATGAAGACAACGAACCCGTGATAGAATATATCGGATCGCGCTTGCAGCCACTTCTGGACAACCGTGCAGATCAGACACTTTTTATTACACAAGGATATATCTGCCGGAACTCGTTCGGCGAAATAGACAACCTGCGCAGGGGAGGAAGCGATTATACGGCATCTCTTATCGGAGCAGCGATCAGGGCTGACGAGGTTCAAATCTGGACGGATATCGATGGGATGCACAATAATGATCCGAGGATTGTTAAGGGAACAAAGCCTATTGCACAACTGTCTTTTGACGAAGCGGCAGAGCTTGCGTATTTCGGTGCGAAGATCCTGCATCCGCAGAGCGTATTTCCGGCTCAGAAGTATAAGATCCCTGTGCGTCTTCTTAATACTATGGATCCTGATGCTGCCGGCACTTTGATCACCAACGAAAGCGAGAAGGGGAAAATCAAGTCTATTGCGGCGAAGGACGGTATTGTCGCTATCAAGATCCATTCGAGCAGAATGCTTTTGGCTTACGGGTTCCTCAGGAAGGTCTTTGAAATATTTGAAAGGTATAAAACACCTATCGATATGATCACCACATCAGAAGTTGCGGTATCCGTGACGATCGATGATCTGAAATACCTGGATGATATCCTGAAAGACCTCAATGATTTTGGTTCTGTTGAGGTGGAAACCAATCAAACGATTGTTTGTGTAGTGGGAGACTTTTCTTTTGAATCACATGGTTTCGCAGCGCGGGTTTTTGATTCTCTGAAGCATATCTCCATTAAGATGATCTCTTATGGCGCCAGCAACTGTAATATTTCGCTTCTTGTAGATAATGCTGATAAAACTGAAGCACTAAGAAGTCTTCACGACCGTTTATTTTAATTAAATCCGGACCTTCCGGAGAAGGATAATTTAAAGAATGTTTTCTAAAGATATATCAGGCCGTTTTGAGTCTGAACAGACTCCGTTTTACCATTATGATCTGCCATTATTGAAGCAGACATTAAGTGAGTGCGCAGAGGCGGCTGCATCTTATGGCTTTCATGTGCACTATGCTATGAAAGCGAATTTTAATTCCCGCATCCTCCAGTTAGTAAAGGATGCAGGCTTTGGCGCTGATTGTGTAAGTGGCAACGAGGTGAATAAGGCTATTGAAATCGGTTTTTCACCTGATAAGGTTGTATTTGCGGGTGTAGGTAAGTCTGACCGCGAAATTACAGAGGCCC
>JBQGEO010000817.1:0-1528 GCA_052039655.1 Pararcticibacter sp. | reverse complement strand
GTCGATTATTTGCGCGGCACTTTCACCCGGCAATATATGCTGGAGATAAAAAGGAATACCACCCATTGCAATATACAATTGAAGGATCTGGTAATGATCCAATGTGATTCCTTTATTTAAAAAACACTCTTCGGTTTCCTGTAAGGTAAAAGGGGTGAGACGAATGGTCTGCGTGACCCGGTTGTGAAGTCCTCCCCGGTCATTAAGTATTTTGTCGATCATCCAGGAAGCGGCCGAACCGCAAATGATCACTTTAAGATTGTTTCTTTTTGTTCCCGAGCTGTTCCACCAGTGATCAAAAGCACGGAGAAAATTGGAACGCGGTGTATTAAGCCAGGGAAACTCATCGAAAAAGAGGACAATTGGTTTGTCTGCAGGAAGAGTGTTCAGCAAGTAGTTATCCAGGCTGTTAAAGGCTTGCAGCCAACTGGTCACTGGCGCGAGCGGGGCGGGACTTTTGAGCGCACCACCTAGACTGAGACTAAAGTTGGCCAGTTGCTCCGTTATTGAAACGCCATGTATGCCGGTTAATTCAAAAGCTATATGGTTCTTGAGGTGAGTCCGAATCAGATAAGTTTTACCTACCCGGCGGCGACCATATACGGCAATCAATTCCGGATTACCGGAGGATAGTTTTTGATCCAATATTTTCCTCTCTTCCCAACGTCCTACTAATTCTTTCATAATTGTATAAGTATGAATAATTTAGCGCAAGGTTGCTAAATTATGGCGAGATATAAATTTTATATCTCGCCAAAATTAGCTTTTTTATCCAATAATGGCGAGTTAGAGGTTCACATAACTCGCCATAATAATGATTTTTTGGCAAATTCTGGCGGGTTATAGATTTTATATCCCGCCAGAATAGGTATTTTTTGCTGATAATGGCGGGCTAGCCCGAAGTGTCGGCCCGATACTTCGGGCCTTACGCCTTACACCTTAGCCAGATACGTACGCCGCGCCAGGAAGCATCGTCGAGGAATTGTTCCCAGTTTTTTATCGGAAGGTTAGGTCTCGTTAATGTTGGCTGCGCGCCCTCATGACGGGGAATAGCCGCAGGGATGGGCTTTACCGGATGCTGTGCCGGTAAATGGTATGCAATGCCAAGGAATAACTGCAACAGGAAGAGCTTTCTCTTCATGAGCGGCGAACAGGTTAAGGGTAATGAGGTATTGTAAAAATGCAGCGACAAGACAGTCGCGGCAATCCCGCATAACGATGAAATTGCCCTGGAGCGAATCCCCTTAAAGGGGGATCATTTATTAAAGGGCCTGTTCTTTATTTGTACACTGTTTGTACTAAAAACCGATAATGGATGAAGGCTCCTGCATTGATTATTATTTGTATGCTTTTGTTTCTCGGCTCCTGTAAAAACGGAGACCGTGATCTACCATACAAGGTACCGGTGGCTCCACAGGGAACGGTCGATCAGTCGGTTGCAGTGGATAGCCTTATCAGGGAACTCAGTCAGACGAACCTCCAGGATACGTCGCGTGCAAGAAGCATGATGACACTGGCGATTAACTAT
>JBQGEO010000816.1:0-6770 GCA_052039655.1 Pararcticibacter sp. | reverse complement strand
ATTCAGCTGCATGATCGGCATGACCACCCGGTTCTTCATTCCTTCAGTCACCCCGCCTGTCCCGACACTTATATCCCCCTCAATTGCTGTGGTCTGCTGAAAATCCGCATGGTTGTTATAGATAATTAAAGGATTCTTTTTTGCAAAGGTATCCCTGAATACCTGCTGATGAAGATCGTACCATAGCTCGCTTTCCTTCATCAGCTGCTTTACGAGACTGTCGTTCTTCAGATAATAATACATCTCGAAGTGAGGCGACTGGTTGACCTTAAATTTTAGGTTCTTATAGCGCACCTTGTTCTGACCGAAATATTGGGCGTTGGCGGGGACTATCAGTCCACTGGAAAAAAAAATAAGCAGAAACCAGAATAACCTGAAGGCAGATTTTCTTCTTATTGTTAGATCGAAGTGTTTCATATACTGGCTGAAGAATTATCTAAAAATACTTTTATTATTATTACAAAACGCATGCTGTCTTCAAAAAGATACACGCCGGATTAAAATTGAGAGCAACTTACCAGATTACACTACCAAAAGGCAGTTTAGAAGAAATCTTCGAACTGGTTAATTGTTTTCGTCCTCTTTCTTTTGCCGCCGGGCTTCCCGCTTCTCCTGGCGTTTCCTTTTTCTTTCTTCTTTCGGATCCACTGTTACTTCAATCTCTTCCGGCTTAACGGCGGGAGCTGTAGATGCTGCAGGTGTTGTTTCGTGCTGAGGTTCCACCGCCGGCTTATCAATCGTCAGCGTATCCGGAAGAGCCAGCGAATCAACGTTCAGGCTATCAGAAACCGTCGTATCGCGGGGCGGCGGCGGGGTGGTACAGTTATATTCGCGGGTGATATCTACCCATGGCTTTGGGAATGGTCCGTAGGTATACCCTGAAGCCGGGTCATGGTAAACTTTTTCCATGAACTTGCCGAATATAGGTAAAGCAGTGTGGGCCCCTTCTCCGGTCCCTGAAGAACGGAAATGGACACTTCTTTCATCGCATCCTACCCATACTCCTGTCACCAGGTCTTTTGTGATGCCCATGTACCAGCCGTCTACATAATCTGACGAAGTACCTGTTTTGCCCCCGATCTGGTTCCCTTTTTTCCAAAGGTCCCATTCCCATAAAGACCGGGAAGTACCTCCTGGTTCTTCCATTCCTCCCCTGAACATATAAAGCATCAGCCAGGCTATCTCTTCACTGATGGCCCGTTTCTGTTCTGCCTTAAATTCCTGGATGAGGTTACCGTCATGATCAGTGATTCTCTGAACAAGAATCGGGTCTGTTCTCATGCCTTTATTCAGGAATGTCCCATAAGCTCTTACCATTTCAAATACCGAAACGTCGTTAGAACCCAGGCTCACTGATGGCACAGATTTAAGAGGACTTTCAATTCCGCATTCGTGAGCGTACTTTACCACGTTATCCCAGCCTACTTTTTCAGTGATCTGGGCAGTGATTGAATTGACGGATTTACCCATTGCCCAGCGGAGACTCATTTCGCGTCCGCTGAAAACGTAATCCGAGTTTTTAGGTTCCCAGTATTTTGTAGAGTCATCTTCGACATAGGGGATTTTTACCGGTTTATCAGTAAACTTATCGCAGGGGCTCATACCGCTTTCAAGGGCCGCCAGGTATGCGAAGGGTTTGAATGTAGAACCAGCCTGCCGCTTGGCCTGGTTAACATGGTCGTATTTAAAATGTTCAAAGTCTATCCCGCCAACCCATACCTTAATATGCCCGTTCACCGGATCCAGGGTCATCATGCCGGTATTTAATATTTTAGCATAATACTTAATTGAATCCATGGTAGAATAATCCACTACCTTGTCGCCATCCCAGCTGAAGATCTTCATTTTCTTCGGTTTGTTAAGGTAGTAGTCGATAGAGTCCTGGTTATTATTGTATTTTTTCTTCAGGAGGGCATAGATTGGAAGCCGCTGAGCCGCTTTTTGAGGGAAATCCACAATTTCATTCCCTCCGGAGTCGCGCCATGGATTCTGACCGCTCCATACGTTGTTCAGCCTTTTCTGAAGGATCTTCATCTGGTCGGTAACAGCCTCTTCTGCATACTGCTGTAATTTAGAGTCAATGGTGGTATAGATCTTTAATCCAGATTCATAGAGGTCGTAGCCGTTGTCGTCACACCATTTATCAAGGTATTTCGCCACGGCAGACCGGAGGTAGGAATCTCCCCGGTCTTCCTCTGTCACATCGCCCATGCGGATACCCAGGGGGCGTGAGCTGTATTTTTTATACTCTGCTGCAGTCAGATAGTTGTACTTCTCCATTTGCGAGAGCACTACATTTCGTCTTTCAATAGCTTTATCAGGATTGTTTTCAGGATTATAGGTGGTAGTAGCCTTAAGCATTCCGACAAGAAGTGCCGATTGCTCTACTTCCAGTTTCTCTGTTTCTTTATTAAAATATTTCTTTGCAGCAGTTTTAATACCGAACGTGTTGTTACCGAAAGGTACGGTGTTCAGATACATCGTCAGGATATCTTCTTTCGAATATTCTCTTTCCAGCTTCAGTGCAGTAAGCCATTCTTTGAGTTTAAAAACGATCGTCCTTACACCCGGAATATTCTTTACAAAACCCTGCCGTTTGTTGTTACGTGTCCGGTAGAGGTTCTTTGCCAGCTGCTGGGTGATCGTGCTGGCTCCGCGTTTATCTCCTGTAACTGTAGAAAGCGCGCTTGAAAACAGCGACGTCAGATCGATCCCCGAATGTTTAAAGAACCTGATATCTTCTGTTGCCACCAGGGCATTGATTGTTCCCTTCGTAATCTGGTTAAATTCTACCGGAGTCCGGTTTTCCTTATAATAACGTCCTATTAGTTTTCCGTCGGCAGTGTATAACTCCGATGCTATCCTCATGTTAGGCGCTTTTATATCCCTGATGGTAGGAGAGTATCCGAAGAGCCACAGGAAGTTTAGTTCGAGTGCACAGAAAAAAAGGATGACAAAATATATAACGATTACGGTGTACCTGAGAGGCTTGTTTTTAATTTCTTTAAACATATTTTAAACAAAAACAATGTTCGTGTAAATCCATTTTGATTAGGCAGCGAACATTGTGATAAAACGAACAACAATAAGAAAAATTTTTATCACAAGGAATTGTTTTTTGAAGACTGCAAACATACGGATTGTCCATTCAATTCGAATGATTTCTGAAAATACAGGAGTTTTGACATTTATATCTTCAGTTAACAGGAATTTGGGCTTAACATTACAAATGTAAAATATAAACAGATGGATTCTTTTTTAAAAAACTTCATTGTCAATGATCCTGAAAGCTTTTCCCTGCAGAACTTTGACACCTCATTCACTGCCGGGTATGACAAAGACACGGCCAGGCAATTACTGGATGAATATAAAAAAAAGCTTGCATTGCTGCAGGATAGCTTTTATGCGGCAGGGGCTCACTCTTTACTGATCATTTTCCAGGCGATGGATGCGGCAGGTAAAGACAGCGCGATTAAGCATGTGATGAGCGGCGTAAATCCGCAGGGATGCCAGGTGTTCAGCTTTAAACAGCCAGGACCTGAGGATCTGCTTCATGATTTTCTCTGGAGGCATTACAAAGCTTTGCCTGAGAGAGGCCGGATTGGAATTCACAACAGGTCGCATTATGAAAATGTGCTTATCTGCAAAGTTCATCCGGAGCTGGTGCTTAAAGAGAAACTTCCGGGCCACAACACACCAGAGTCCCTGGATCATGCATTCTGGAAAGAGAGATATAAAAGTATCAATCACTTTGAGAAGCATCTTTCGGAAAACGGGACCGTTATTATTAAATTTTTCCTGCATCTCTCAAAAGATGAACAAAAGAAGCGGTTTTTGAAGAGGATAGATGACCGGAAGAAAAACTGGAAGTTTTCGGAAGCAGATATTCACGAACGGGCTTACTGGGATAAATACATGGAAGCATACAATGACGCTATTGGGCATACATCTACTTCAGATGCTCCCTGGTTCGTGATCCCGGCAGATCATAAGTGGTTCACCCGGATAGCCGTTATCCATGTCATTGTTTCAACACTTCAGCAACTCAAGCTGGCCTATCCGTCACTGCCGGAGGCAGAGGCTGTCCGCCTGAAGAAGTACCAGGAGGCACTCACGAATGAATCCTGAACCGAATTTTACGATAGTTTAAAGGGATCCGCATCCTTCAGAAAAGGAAGCGCTCTCCTTACGGCAGTTACCTCCTCCTGTGAAATGGAAAAGGTGTACAGGTCCTCATCGTTGGGCTTATAGTAAACCGTATTTCCGTTCGGGTCTATACACATGGAATCCCCGGAATGATAAACCTCATTCCCGTCGTGTCCTACGCGGTTGACACCGATTACAAAGGACTGGTTTTCAATTGCACGCGCAGTGATGAGGGTTTTCCAGTGCAGAACCCGTTTGTCAGGCCAGTTCGCCACAACGATCAGAAGGTCGTAGTCGGAGGCATTATTGCGGAGCCAGACGGGAAAACGCAGGTCATAACAAATGACAGGACAGATCTTCCATCCATTGAGCTCAACGAACAGCTTTTCAGTTCCGGCTGTATAAACCTGGTCTTCTTTGCCAAGGCCGAAAAGATGTCTTTTATCGTACTTTTCATAAGTGCCGTCGGGCCTCATCCAGATTAACCTGTTATAGTAGCGGCCATTTTCTTTAAGCGCTAAACTTCCTGTAACGACACAGTCAAACTTCTCCGCCTGCTTTTTCATCCATTCCATCGTTTTACCGCCCATGTCTTCGGCAAGCTGTTCCGCATTCATGGTGAAGCTTGTATTAAACATCTCCGGCAGAATGATCAGGTCCGTCTTTTCTCTTATAGCAGATAATCTAAGTGCCAGGTTCTGCAGGTTTTTATCGATATTCTCCCAAAACAAATAAGCCTGGAATGTGGTGATCTTTAACGTACTCATCAATGAACTCTGTTTGGAATTTGGTGTAAATTCATTTAATAAAGGTCTCCTTTTGCGTTTTGTTTGGTTGCTGATCCTAAGAATCACTCAACCTGCTGTCTTTTATCTCATCAATATCGGGTATTACGTCCGGAGGCTTACAAAGTTGCAGGACTCAATTTTAAAAAGCAAATGTCTTGGGGACGTAAAAAAAAATTTAAAGACCGGCAGATTTCAGGATATCTCTTAAAAAGGCGATATTGATGTAAATATTTCGTCGATGTCATTGAAAAATGCTGAAACCCGTCTGCTTGTCGTGCTGGCAACCTTCTTCGTATGCAACGCTTTACTATCAGAATTTATTGGTGTTAAAATTTTTACGGTAGAGGGGTCACTGGGACTGGATAAAATGGATATCAACCTGTTTGGGGTGCCTGGTTTATCTTTTAATATGTCGGCGGGAGTACTCACGTGGCCGTTAGTTTTCATTTCAACAGACATTATTAATGAATATTTTGGAGTCAGGCAAGTAAGGTTCCTCTCGGGATTGACAGCCATCCTGATTGCCTATGCCTTCATTATCATTGGTTTTGCTCTTCATCTTGTTCCTGCTGATTTTTGGGTCGACCAGGTGGTTGATGGCCAGAATATTAATATGAATCTGGCATTCAGCTCTGTCCTGGGACAGGGTATGTGGATAATAGCGGGCTCCATTACTGCTTTCCTTGCGGGCCAGCTTGCTGATGTGTTCATATTTCATAGGATTAAACGCATCACCGGGGAGAAATCTTTGTGGCTGAGAGCTACGGGGTCAACTTTAGTTTCCCAGCTGATAGATAGCTTTGTCGTTATTTTTATCGCCTTCTATCTTAATCCTCAGTATCACTGGAGCTGGAAAATGGTGGCGGCTATCGGCCTGGTGAATTACAGCTATAAATTTATAGTGGCGCTGTTGATGACTCCTGTTTTGTATTTTATCCACGCATTGATTGACCGGTATTTAGGTAAAGATGTTTCGCACAGGATGCTTGCCGAGGCCGTTAATAATTAGTGTTTGTTTAGGGAATATCATTTTTTATCATTTTATATCATTAAGACGATCCTGTCTGACTGTTTTTTAAGAAAAAGCTTATACGTTTCCTGTTGTTGAAAGTCGCACTTTGTGAATAAAAAGCCTTGATTTTGAGAAATTTATAATCGTTCTTGTTAAGAAAAAAAGTTGTAACTGCCTGTGTTGTAAGGTAATTTTCGCAAAATCTTACAAGCGGATATGAAATATCTGAACCTGGCTGTTATGTCTATTTGTTCTGTAAATTTTGTTTACGGGCAGGTTTTGAATCCAGGGGCTCGTTTTGCTTCTATGGGAAATGCAGGCGTAGCGCTGCAGGACGTCTGGAGCCTGCAGGCTAATCAGGCCGGACTGGCAGCTTTAAAAAGGACTGAAGCCGGAGCTGCATATCAAAGCAATATTATGAATACGGGAATCAGTACTCAAACCCTCCTTGTCGCAATTCCGCTCAAAGGAAGTGTTTTTGGTGTGAGTGCCCAATCGTATGGTATTCCCGAGTTCAGGCAACAAAGGTTTGGATTCACGTACTCCCGTAGTTTCGGAGAGACAATATTCGCGTCGCTTAATTTTAATCTCCATCAGCAGAGAATAGTTCAGTACGGAAATGCCGGAACCTGGTCTGCAGATGCCGGAATCCAGTACCGGGTTAAAGGAAGCTTGTTAATCGGCGTTCATGTTTCAAACCTCAATCACAATGGATTCGCTGAAAATGTTAACACCAGTATTCCAGAAATACTTGAACTGGGTGCCTCCCTGGAGCTTTCAGACAAAGTGTTATTAACAGGAGCGGTCATGAATGAGCTGGGGTC
>JBQGEO010000815.1:0-6222 GCA_052039655.1 Pararcticibacter sp. | reverse complement strand
AGTATGACTGATTTTCCTGTGATTATATCCCGGATACCGCCTTCCTTCTCCTCAATGAACTGATTGCTTGATATCCGACAGGCGTTTACTGACTGCTGAAACTGACTGCCCGACGTCTATTACTGCCCGCCCAAAGCCAATAGCTAACAGCCAACCTCCAACGGCTAAACGCTGAAAGCTGATTGCTGAAAACTGATAGCTACCAGCTAAGCTCATTGTTGTAAACTATTCTTGTTTAGAATCGTTATTGAAGGACGTAGGTTTAAACATTTAAAAGATATATCTTTGCAACTTAATCCGATAAGATGAATAACAGTTTTGGTATACGCAGGGAAGTAATGCAGCATATTGAGAAATATATGTTGGATAATATGAATAATTACCTGAAGTCTATTGATACAATATGGCAGCCTGCAGACTTTCTTCCAGATTCGACTAATGAAAACTTTTTCGAGGAAGTGAAGGAACTGAGGGAAAGTGCGAAAGGGCTTTCTTACGATCTTATTGCGGTACTGATTGGAGATACGATTACGGAAGAGGCTTTGCCAACTTATGAATCTTGGCTGATGATGGTAGAGGGGGTTTCTAAGGAAGAAGAAGGCGGCTGGATGAGGTGGGTGAGGCACTGGACTGCAGAAGAGAACCGTCACGGAGATTTGTTGAATAAATATCTCTACTTATCGGGAAGGGTTAATATGCGCCAGTTAGAGATCTCTACCCAATACCTGCTGGCTGACGGGTTTGATATTGGGACAGACCAGGATCCTTACAGGAATTTTATATATACAAGTTTTCAGGAACTTGCTACTAATATTTCACATAGAAGAGTGGCGAGCCTGGCGAAAAAGGATGGCGACACGCTATTGTCGAAGATGTGTGGTGTGATCGCAGCAGATGAAGCCCGGCATGCGAGAGCTTATAAAGACTTTATTGCCCAGATCATTAAAGTCGATCCTAATGAGGTTCTGGTTGCTTTTGAGGACATGATGCGTAAAAAAATCGTGATGCCTGCTCATTTCCTTAGAGAGCTTGGGAAAAAGGCAGGTGAGACGTTTACTCACTTTGCAGATGCGGCTCAGAGGCTGGGGGTCTATACTTCTGTCGATTATGTTGATATTCTGAAGCAGCTTTTGAACGATTGGGAAGTAGAGAGTCTTAAAAGCTTGAATGATACCGGGGAAAAGGCGAGAGATTATCTGATGAAATTGCCGGACCGCTTAATGAGAATTGCAGAGCGAATGAAAAGCAGCCCCGTTGAGTACCATTTTAGCTGGATTCATTCTCTGTAGGAATATATTACAGGGCAAAGGTTGCCCTGTTTTTGGATTCTGAAATTGAAATTGTAAAGCTTATTCTTCCGATGAGGAAGCGTCCTTCTTATACTGCTCGTTTTGCACAGTGCCTGTTTCCCAGTCGGATGCATTTCCGCTCTCTATGGGATTGGGATTGATGCCATTTCCGTTAGAGTTGCTCATAATGAACTCTTCTGCAGCGAGCGTGTCTTTCTCTGTCTGTGAAAGATTTTCTTCGCTCTTTTTGTTTTCTTCTTTGTCTTTTTCAAACGGATTCATATAGGTAGGGATTTATTATTGCTTTAACCCTTTTCTACGGGAATTGTTCGAAAATATGGAAGAAGAAGGACTTATTGTTGTTGCTGCTGTTCCATCTCCTGATACTTACGGAAGCTGTTGACCGGGAAGTCGGTATGAGCTTTTTCAATGACTATCTCCGGCGTTTCGTCCTGAGAAGGCGGCTCGTCTTCATAGGAAACAGTAACGGAAACTTCCAGCTTATGTTCGGGAAGGCCTTTATAGACTCCCTTAACCGGCGAGCAATCCGAAAAACTCCTGCCCACCGCCAGGCGGACGTGTGTTTCGTTTGCTATGCAGTTATTTGTCGGATCAAATCCCAGCCAGCCGTAGTTGGGCAGATAGGCTTCTACCCATGCGTGAGTGGCCCCTTCTCCGCGCATTCCGTTTTTATGCGGACAGATATATCCACTTACATATCTCGCGGGGATATTTATTAAGCGCAGCATTACCAGGAGGATATGAGCGAAATCCTGGCATACGCCAGCTTTTAATTGCCAGATGGTATCAAGGGTCGTTTCAACTGTTGTAATGCCAGGTATGTAGTTAAAATTCTCATACACGTACTTGCAGTAATGCAGGGCTGTCTGGTAAGGTGTCTCGGCTGACAGATGCTCCCGGGATACTATTTCTTTGAGTTCCTCCAGGCCTTCAAATGGCTCCTGTTTCAGATAGTCTATGAACGGTATATTATTCTGAACTTTTAACAGATCCTGCCATTGGTGCGAGGGGAATATATCGTCTTCAGGCAGATGCTTGCTTTTAGTGGTGACGATCACCCTTGAAATGATGCTTAGTTCCGGATGGGGAGCACTGTAAGTGAAATTCCCTACACGGTTTCCATAATAGTCCTCATAAATATCCACTACCGGGTCCCCGCTTATTTTCAGATCGTGTTTCTGCACTTCCTGGTACTGGTCGGTAACCGGAAACAGAATAATCTGGTTTGCGCTGTCGCGAACCAGACCCTGGTAGGTATATTTTGTAATATGCTTGATTTTAAACTCGGGCATGTGTGTTGCAATTTATGTCTAAGAATACGCAAAATATTGTGCATTCAGGGTATTGCCGATGCTGTAAAGTTCCTTTTTTATCAGCGCAAGATAGGGATGAAGTCCCTGCTGGGTGATTGAATCTACAGTGCTGTACTGGATCATACTCTGAAGCCGTCCTATTATAAACGACAGTTCCTTAAAATCCAGTATGTTCTTGTTGGCTTTGAGCCTCTCGAAATAGCGGTGGATATTATTGACGGAGTAGAGCACTGATCTTGGAAAGTCATTGTTAAGTACAACAAGATCTACTACGTTCTCAATATCAAAACCTCTGCGATAGGTTTTAAAATATAGATCGTAGGCACCGAGTGACAGCAGCAGATACTTAAGATAGGATGTGCCGGAAAGCAGATCCGGGTTATTTTGGTTATTTTCGGGCTTTATATCCAGGATATCTGCTGACTGGATGCTGCGCTCAAGATACTTTCCTATGTTCATAAAACTTCTTCCTTCTCCGCGTACCATGGTTATCTCAGCTATTCCATAATAGAGCATTACCTGTCTGATCAATTCGTCGAGAACGGAGGTAGGGTCATCTCTTTTCAGAGAATGGATAAGCCTTTTATCTTTTACCAGGTGATAGTATTCGTTGAGGCACTGCCATAAGTCTTTAGGGATATGATCCTGGACACTGCGTGCATTTTCGCGTGCCAGGGTGATGATATTTACAATTGAATTCTGATTGTCTTTGCCGGAAAACATGTATAGCAGTACTTCCCGGCTATTATATTCAATCGCGCGGAGAAGGTCTTCTTCAAGCCCGCTATAGATTTTCATTACAGGAGCCCAGGAGAACGGCTGAAGGGAGTCCTGCGACGATGCGTAATGTATTTTTAACATTCTGAGGATGCCGTCGCTGCGTTCCACGTAACGGCTTAACCAGTATAAGTTTGCTGCAACTCTGCTTAACATGTACAGTTTTTTTATTTCAAATGAATTTATGAGGCGAGTACCCAGGTGTCTTTACTTCCTCCGCCTTGTGAGCTGTTCACGATTAAAGATCCTTCCTTGAGGGCAACCCTGGTTAATCCGCCCGGAACAATTTCAATACCGTCGGGCCCGCACAGTGCGAAAGGCCGTAAGTCTATCCTCCGGGGATGAAGCTGACTGTCGAGGAAACATGGTGCAGCAGATAGACTGATAGTAGGCTGTGCGATGTATTGACGGGGATCTTTTTCAATTTCGGATTTGTAATCTTCAATTTCTTTCTGATCTGCCGTATGTCCCATCAGCATTCCATAGCCGCCGCTTCCATTGGTTTTCTTAATAACCATTTTGCTGATATTTGAAAAGACATATTCTTTCTGTTCGATATCTCCGAGCTGATAGGTCGGCACGTTTTTCAGCAGGGGTTCTTCATTAAGGTAATACTTGATCATTTGAGGTACATAGGTGTAAATGGCCTTGTCGTCTGCCACTCCATTGCCGACAGCGTTCACTATTGCGACATTACCCTTGCGGTAAGCACTCATAATACCTGCTACTCCCAGGATGCTCTGGGGGTTAAAAGTAAGCGGGTCAAGGTATTCATCATCCACCCTCCTGTAGATTACGTCTACCTGCTGGCGGCCATTGGTGGTCTTCATGTAAACTTTATGGTTCTCAACCAGCAGATCGCGGCCTTCCACCAGTTCAACGCCCATCAGGCGCGCGAGTGTGGTGTGTTCAAAATATGCTGAATTGTAGATGCCCGGGCTCAACAGAACAATAGTAGGGTTAGAGATCTGCCGGGGAGATATTGCCAGTAAGTTCCGGTAGAGAATTTCAGGGTATTCGGTGACACTTCTTACCTGACACTGCGGAAGCAGGTCTGGGAACAGACGTTTGGTTATTTCCCTGTTCTCGAGCATATAGCTCACCCCTGAAGGAGTGCGCAGGTTATCCTCCAGCACATAGAAGGAACCATCGTTGTCCCTGATCAGGTCAATACCGGCGATATGAACATAGATATCGTGGGGTACCTTTACCTGGTACATTTCCCGCAGGAAGTGCGGGCATGAGGTGATCATTTCAATGGGAATGACCCCGTCTTTCACAATAAACATATTGCTATATATGTCTTTCAGGAATATATTGAGCGCTTTCAGACGCTGTTTTATACCTTTTTCTATCAATTCCCAGTCCTGGGCTGTTATTATCCGCGGAATAATATCGAATGGGAAGATTTTTTCGATTCCTTCACCGCTGTTGTATACAGTAAAAGTTATTCCCTGCGTCATAAATAACTTTCTTGCAAGCTCTTCCTTTTTATTTAGCTCTTCCACCGATTCAGATGAAAGATAATTGATTATTTTCTGATAAGGTGAGCGGATTTTGCAATCTGAATTAAACATTTCATCCCAGGTTGAAGGTACTGGCAGGTATTCGCTTAGAAAATTTAATTCATTCATATTTTTTCAAATCTTTTTTATAAAAATATTAAATTATTAATTGGTTTTTCATGAATAATATAAAAAAATAGAAAATTGTATTCTTTTTTAGTTGGGTTTTTGGGAGGTTTTGACAGGAGATAGGTGTGATAGGTGGTAGATTTCGGCTGGAAGATGAGATTAGCAGAGGTCTTACAAGAAAGAGCTTGATATTTCAGGCTCTTTCTTGTACAGTAGTTAAAACATCCGTTATTATCTTACATGCTTTACGGATTTCTTCTTCACTGACGATAAGAGGCGGAGCTATTCTTATCGCTGTGTCGCAATGAAGGAACCAGTCGACTATTACACCGTTTTCAACACACTTCCTGCTTACTTCTTCTACCTGCTGAAACGTATCGAGCTGAATACAGAGCATTAAACCTTTCCCCCGGATTTCTCTTATTGAAGGGTGAACCAGAAGATCTCGAAGCAAAGCTTCTTTCTTATCAACGTCAGCCATCAGGTTTTCGTCGATAATGGTTTGCAATGTAGCCAGGCCTGCGGCACAGCTGACAGGGTGGCCGCCGAAAGTGGTAATATGGCCCAGGATCGGGTTGTCTTTGAGGCAGTTCATCACCTCCCGGGAGGCAATGAAAGCACCAACAGGCATTCCGCCGCCGATACCCTTGGCAAGGAGCAGAATATCTGGCTGCATCCCGAAATGCTCAAATGCGAACAGTTTGCCGGTGCGTCCGAATCCTGTTTGTATTTCATCAAATATCAAAAGCGCACCGGTTTCATCGCAACGTTTTCTCAATGCCTGCATGTAGGCATTGCTGGCTATTCTTACGCCTGCCTCTCCCTGGATACTTTCGAGAATCACACAGGCCGTTTCGGAGTCGATGAGCTCCAGATCAGCCGGTTGGTTATAGTGTATAAAATGCACGTCAGGAAGAAGCGGACGGTATGCCTGCTTGTAGTATTCATTGCCCATCACGCTGAGAGCCCCGTGTGTGCTTCCGTGGTAGGCTTGGTGGCAGGAAATGATCTTGCTTCTTCCGGTAAACCGTTTTGCTAGTTTTATCGCACCTTCGGTAGCTTCGGCCCCTGAATTTACAAAATACACGGAGTCAAGGCCGGCGGGCAGCACTGAAACAAGTTTCTCTGCAAAGAGTACCTGGGGAGCCTGCACATATTCGCCATAAACAGCCACGTGCATATATCGGT
>JBQGEO010000814.1:0-10645 GCA_052039655.1 Pararcticibacter sp. | reverse complement strand
AATCCCCCGTATTTGGCCAGTACAATCAACACCTCCCTCACTGGCACCGGCATCGCCCCCATAGCAAGCGAGGAAGCGAAAGCTATAAAAAGCGCTCCCGTGAGGCCTGAATAAATAAACGTTTTTTTCATTGTCTTTCCCGGTTCACCTGCTTGCAGTAAGCCTTTCATTCAATCCGGTAATTGCATCCGGAAGACGGGTACTGAAACTGGTCAGCAACGAACCATCCATATCGATCACCCGGCTGCTTTTGCCGGCATTTGTAAGAGACACGCCAGGCATCGCCAGGACAGACTGACGCCCCCCCAGGCTACTCAGACCGAAATCGAACATCAAAATCGCATCCGGATTTGCCTTTACCAGGGACTCAGTAGTATAAGGCTTAAAATCGGCAAATTCCTGGATGGCATTTCGACCACCGGCGAGCCTGATAATCGCGTCCAGGCTGCTCCCCTTGCCGGCGACAAGCATCGTACCGCTGCCCCTTGCATAAATAAACAATACCCTGTCTTTAGTAACCGGATTACTCTTAACCTTGCTGAGAGCTGCCTGAACCCTGACAAAAGTTTGCTTTGCCAGGGCCTCTCCCTTTGCCTGAACCCCACAGGCCGCAGCTACTTTTCGTATAAAGTTAAGTGCCCCAGTTACCGAATATTCCTGCCTGATACTGACAAACCGGATACCGGCTTCTTTCAGCTGATATTGTATCTCTTTCGGCACATCTCCTTCCGGTGCCAGAACCAGACCGGGTCTGAACGCCATTAAGCCTTCAGCCGAAACAGAACGGTTGCGGCTCACCTTCGGTACCCTGCTCAAAGACGCAGGGTATGTGCTCGTGACATCAGTACCCACAATATTCTTTCCTAAGCCAAGAGCATCAACAGTTTCCGTCAGCGCTCCGCTTAGTGTAATAATCCTTTCAGGAGGCACTGCTGCCTTACCAGGCAAGCTTCCCCACATAATGAACAAAGCAAAAAAGAACAATTTCATGAAAATATAAGTGTCTGTAATCCCTCTTTTAAGTAAAGGAGGACGGCACAAAAGAAGTAGTTATTAAGACTAATTACAAAAAAGCAGATATCCATGTATGTTTTTTGAGAAAAGAAAACCGGAAGTCCTGCACCTATCTCAACAAGCACACAATAAACTAAAAACCAACATTTTAAAAACAAAAATATTCTTATCTCCACATTACAACAGATTATTACCCGGGTTTTTCTTCACGTAATTCATACAAAATACTTCGGATTTCATACAAAATACTTTGGATTTAATACAGCCTTTCCCGAAAACAATTTCAAGATTTGCTGCTGTTATTTAGAATCATTAAAAATAACACAATACATTTTTACCGTACCGAATACTTAATGAGAGAAATTATTATGCTGTCAATGTTCATGCTGACATTACCGGTATGTGCGGCGGCCCAAAGCAGGGGCAGCCTCCGGGGGCACATCGAAAACGAAAGCGGTTATCCGCTTGCCGGGGCAACAGTATTGCTCGAACCCGATCATATACGGGTGCAATGCGACAAAGATGGAAACTTTCTTGTGAAAGACCTGTTTGCCGGTGTCTACAGTATAGAGATCAGTTCCATAGGACATAAAACCTGGATTGGCAAAACGACAGTCAACGCAGGTTCGGCCGCGACCCTGAACGTCCGGCTGTCCGCAGGCAGCAGCGAACTGGACGAAGTAAGCATTACAGGCTCCAAAAGCAATCCTGACAACCTGATCAGGGCTGAATTCAGCGCCATGCCGGTCACCGTTATCAATCGCCGTACAATAGAACTAATGGGAAGCCGCAGGCTCGACGAAATATTAAAAGAACAAACAGGTATTGCCATTGTCAATGATCTTGCCGGGGGGAACCGTTCCGCAGGCGTACAGGTCCAGGGATTTTCTTCAGAATATATCATGATCCTGATAGACGGACAACCCATGATCGGCAGAAATTCAGGCAGCCTGGACCTTTCGAGGATCAGCGTTACCAATATTGAACGGATAGAGATCATCAAAGGTGCAGCATCCTGCCTTTTCGGAAGCGAAGCCATGGGAGGGGCAATTAATATCATAACCCGCCATGGCGTTAATACTCCACAGGGACTGGCATCACTGCGCTATGGCTCCCTGAACATGACAGATGCCTCCCTCGAAGCTGAAAGTCCCTTCGCTTCCGGCAATGGCAGCTTTAACATCGGCGCGAATTACTACCGGACGGACGGATTTAACGTCAATACCCGTTATCAGACAGACGGCACTACTCTGCCGCCCTATGACAATTACACCATACAGGGCAGAGCCAGGTACAGGATAAACAAGGCAAGTACCCTGGGTGCAACCGGCAGGTATGCCCTACGCAAGTCGCAGATGACAAGAGCTTATGGCACAAACACCTATGAAGATCACATGGATGAGGCCGACATCAATGCATCAGTATCGTTGAACAGCATCTATGAAAGCGGATTACAGGCTCTGAGCCGGTATTATTTCACTCATTACCGGTGGGAATCGGAAATCATATATCCAAATGGCGGCACCGCAGATCCCAATACTTTCCGTCAAACTGTGCATCGTGCAGAACAACAATTTGCGTATAATAAAGTCTATAACCTCAACCTCACGGGAGGAGCCGGCTTTGCCGTCGAGCAGATGACCGACCATCGTTTTGGCGATACCGAGGCCATGAAAAATGGCTTCATATATCTTCAGGGCGACTGGAAAGCTTTTCAGGCTGTGAGCATTACAGGAGGCGCACGGTACGACCAGCACAGTAACTATGGGGGCAGACTAAACCCAAGCATCGGGTTAAGTTACTCTCCTTTGTCCTGGCTGACACTAAAGGGAGCCCTGGGTTCAGGATTTAAAACACCTGACTTTAAACAGAGGTACCAGATGTTCACAAACGCCCTCGTGGGCTATACCGTACTGGGCGCAGATGTAGCCAGGGAGGTTCTGAATGAAATGCAGGCAGCCGGGGAGATCAGCGAACTTCGTAATTACACCTTGAATAAACTACAGGGGGGACTGCAGCCCGAGCGGAGCAGGACGCTCAACCTGACAGCGGTCATGGAACCATTGAAATCAATAAAGATAGAAGTGAGCGCCTACAGGCATCGCATCAGTAACCAGATCAACAGTTTCCAGGTGGCAACGGCAACGGGAGGAAGATGGATCTATTCCTATATTAATCTTCCGGTTGTAGTAAACAAGGGCGTAGACGCATCATTGTCTCTCCGGGCTTCAAAAGACATTGAAATCTCACTCGGCTATCAGTACCTGAGAGCTAAAGACCTTAGCGTAGAAGATAGTATCCGAAAAGGCAGCTGGCCTTACAACAGTTTACGAAATAACACTACAGGTCAGACTACAGTTTCCAGAGCCTCTGACTACTGGGGAATTGAAAACCGCTCTGTCCATATGGGGAACCTGAGGATCTTTTACAACTTCAGAAAACCAGGCATGGGCATCTCCCTCCGGCTGAATTACCGCGGAAAGTATCCCTTCGGCGACGCAAATGGCAATTACTACATCGACCGTTACGACACATTTGTCGACGGGTACTTTCTTGTCAATGCCTCAGTTGAGAAAAAACTGCTTCATCAGCGCCTTAGCATACAGCTCACAGGAGACAACCTCTTTGATTACACTGCTCAGCTGATGCCCGGACAACCAAGCCGGGTGATCCTTGCCGGAGTAACCTACCGGTTTTATAAGCAGACCAACCGGCATTAAACGCAGACAAATGGTAGATCCATATAATAAGAACATCAGGACGATGAATACAGAACGTAAAAACACCCGGCAGAGCATGAGAACACATCACGGCAGACGATTGCTGTTGTCCCTGTTGCTGATCGCCATGATCTCCTGCAGCAAAGACAACGTCCAGCCTTTACTGGAAGACGGAAAAAGTACGGTGATATACGATCTGGCCGGTGACACCAATGCTTCTATGTCCGACGGAGTAGACGGAAAAGAAAAAAGGCCTTTCCATACCTTCCTATTCCGCTTCAGGGATAAGAAACAGATCTGGATCCGCTCGGCTTCCGACTCCTCCCAGTATTTAAAAAGCGGGGACTGGGATATTGCCTTCACCGGGCCGTACAACAGTGAAATATATCTGAACAATGCTGAAAACCCGTATAACCCCGGGTATCAGGGGCCTGCCCGCAACACGGGCGTGGTAAAATACGACAAGCCCTACAATGAAGTAACCAGCGCTCCGGATGACTCCGAATTTGAAGCAAGCAACATCTCGAAGATTGGCTGGTCTTCCGGAGAAAACTCTTCCGGCTGGTTCACCTACAGTCTCAACTCTCACCTGGCAATTCCATTGAAAAACAGGATTTATGTACTGAGGCTTCCCGATGGAAAATATGCCAAGCTCGAACTCCTGAATGTATACAAGGGTAACCCGCCAGCTGTAACCGACCTCTACTGGCCCGCCCCGTATCTGACATTCAGATATTATGTACAACAGGACGGAAGCAGGAATCTGGATACGAACAAACAATAATAACAAGATAATATCAGCAAAGATGAACCGGACCAAACGACTAAAAAGCTCTCTCCTTCAAACAATGCCAATGCTGCTTGCAGCTGTCATCATCATTTTCTCCGCCTGCTCTAAAGGCGACGGAGCGGAGTCGGAAGAGCCGGAAGAAACAGGAACTGCCGTACCCTTTTACAAACTCCAGCGGGTGGAAAATCTCGCGGTAGAAACCGATGATGAGAACCCTACCGCCGAAAAAACGGAAGTGCTCTTTAGCCTTGAATTCAAAAAGGAACAGCCGCTTTCTTATGCCAGGACCAACCTCTGGGACCTATCTCTAAGTGGCCTCTATAATAGCTTCATGGGCGGAAACAATGGCAGCAACAGCGCAAACTACGGTACCGGCGGGCCGGGCAAAGGCGGGATTATGATCCTGGATAAACCTTTTGACGAAGTGACCGGGATTCCGGCAGATTCAGAATTCAAAACTGCGAAGGGCCTGATAGGAACAGATGACTCCGGCGCTTTCGGGGAGGGCACCGGCTGGTATCTTTACGATTTCGGAGGGCTGGTCATGGGCGACGGCAGCTTCGATAAGCAGCACGTGGCGTATGCATTGGGGAATGCTCTCACTAAAGCTAATGGACAACCGGCTCCCATACGGACTATTGTACTTCGCACGGCTAAAGGCAATTATGCAAAGATTAAAATGATCAGCTGCTATAAAGATGCCTATACACCGGAAAAGATGCTCAGGAATACCCCCCACATGTATTTTACCTTCGAGTATGTGATCGTACCTGCAGGAAGCACAAAATTTGAATTAAAATAACTCATCTCATTTAAATCAATGAAAACGAAATATACCCTCTTCTTCATATCTCTGATAGCCGCCACTATATTTTCAGCTTGCGAAAAAACGGTAGATTACACCCCCGTTCCCCAAAACAGGATCAGTGAATATAAGGTGATCAATCTTCAGGATACTGTTATTTACGGTGCGATAGACAATATAGAGAATACTGTCACGGTCTACATCCCCTATTATTATGCATTGGATGTGATCCAGCCCGAAATTACCCTTGATCCGGGTGCATCATTGAGTGGAGAAACAGCGCCGGTTGCCGTTTCAGAGAAAGATCATACATATACCGTTACCGGACCTGATGGCAGCACACGGACTTATTCGCTTGAAATTGTACAACAGAATCCCCCCTCTCTCAATTTGTACTGGGCTACCGGCAACCCGGAAGCATCGCCCAATGCATCTCTCGGAGGGCTGCGCGGTAATCTTCAGAGCACCAGCATTGCAAGTCTCGACGCCACCCTGGTAAGCAAAAAGTCGGGACAGGCATTTAAAACCGATCTCAGCACCGCTAATATTAATCCGAATAATACCACGGAAGATAGTTACATATTATCCGCCGGGACCTTGCCGGCGAGCATCGACAGCGGGTACTACGATGTAAAGATCAGCTTCCTGGGACACCAGGTAACGCTGGAAAAACCAGTCCATATCGTTTACAAATCTCCCCAGGTAGCGTTGCAGGGCAAGACGGGTGTCCAGGGCGGAACGATCAGCTTCGCCCCTTCCCCGGGTTATGTGTTTGTAGACCTGAAATCTGTCAGCGTAACAGTCCAGGGAACCACATACGATCTGCCGGTAGATAATTTTGACAGACTGCAGATAACAGTAAAGATCCCGGATAACTTCCCCGCAGGATCTTTCAGCAGCTCTCCCTTTGTGTTTCAATTCGGTAACTGGACAGCAAGCACCCGCAGGATGAGCCTGACGGTCACGTCCAAATAATTCACAACATTATCTGTCCGGAGTTCCGGCAGCTGATATAATTCAACCAAATGAAGGACATTAAAAAATCGCTTATGGAAAACTGAAACAAATGAGGTTTAATTACCACGGGGCTGAATTGTTGCACGGGCCGGTCTTTACATGACTGCTGCGTTGGTCCGGGCAAAGAAAGACCTCAGGGTGAATGAATAAAGCATCCGCCGGTACAAGGCGCCAAACCCGGATGGACAAAATGCCCATACTCATTCACCATGCTTAAAAACGCAATCGAAATATCAACCCTTTATTTAACAACAACATTAAAATAAGTTCATTATGAAAAATACCATCAGAAATTTCGCAAAAATATCCTTTGCGGTGATCGCTTTATCTTTCGTCCTGGCTTCCTGCAAAAAGGAAAACGATACGACCTCTCCGTTAAGTTTAAAGAACTCAAAAGCGACCGTGTCGCCTGCGGCCGATACATTAGTAGGGAACTGGGGCAATCCAATCCCGCCAACAGGTGGTCCGGCAACCTACGGAACCGTCTATGCCAACCTGGTTAGCGGCGCCCAGTCGGCTTCTTCCAGCGGCTTTACACATCATCTATTCTTTAACAGTTATAATAACTCGGTTATAAATCCGGCATCAGGCTATAGCCTGAGATATCTGAACACCACCACTGCGTTGTCTTCCATCAGCCTGAGCGACTATACAAATGCTGTTCCGGTATCGTCCCTCGGAGAAAGCTCAACAAGCGATCCTGCAAACGGAGACCTGAATGCCACCGGATGGTATACCTACCAGCCTGAAGGTGATATCGCCGTGGTTGAAAACTTCATCGTTTTCGTAAGGAACAATTCAACCGGCGTGACATATGCCGTTCAGTTTACAGATGCAGAAGGCCAGGGCGTAGCTGTTAATAACAGGGGAGTCTACTGGTTTAACCGTGGTCAGGTTCTTTAATTAAAATCTCACGGCAATCCTTTCAGCCCCGGCAGGGACAGGCATAACAGCCTGTCCCTGATTAATAGCATTCAGTAAATTATTCATCATGTTAAAATACACATCCCGTCAGTTCTACTTTTTATCACTGCTTATACCTGGCATCGCCCTGCTGTCCTGCAGCAAAGAATATGTCAGCATGCCATACAATAATATCGAACAGTTCATCATTACCGATACTGAAGGCAACGAGTTGAAGGCATCGGTAACCGGGAACTCTGTTATTCTGTACTGGCCCCCCTTCCAGCCTGTTCCCGGTCATATCAAACCGGTGATTAGTATATCAGAAGGAGCTAAGATTAGTCCCGCTTCAGGAGCAGAAGTACCCTTTGATGAAAATACCGTTTATACCGTAACGGCGCAGGATGGAAGCACAAAGACCTATCAGCTGAAAACAGCCATAAACCAGCCTGCCCCGGTTTTTGAAATCGTAGGATCGGATTTTCTCACGCTGGGAAGTACGATCAACCTCTCCGGGCAATACTTCATTCCCGACACAACCCAGACAAAGCTGTATATGGTAACCACCGGTAATACCGATATTCCTGTCAGCCTGAAAGATGCAGACAAACTGTGGTCAAACAGGATCCTGGTAAAGATTCCCCTCGACGGCAGGCTCGACACGGGCTATTACCGGGTGAAAGTAGTAAGCGGCAGAAACACCACCGTAAAGGGTCCCTTCCATATAGGGAAGCCCCTCGCTTTAGACATAGACGACACCTATTCACTCAACGAAGCAGGGCAAACAATAAAGAAAGGAGCAGAAATAAGTTTTACATATTCAATGCCTGCAGCCGCCGGCAAATACTTCTATGGAAAATTTACCCGCGCAGATATTATGATCACTGACGACCCGTCAAATGGAATATATTCCGCAGCAGTAACAAATCAGGATCAAACATCCCTCAGATTCCGTATACCCGAAGATATTCCGTCGGGAAATATTGCGTCTGTTACCATATATACCACGGAAGATGCTGCATCACCTGGCGGAACGTTCATGTATACCTGGCAACAAAACAGCAGCCCTCCAACCATCATCACAGAATAACGAAATGAAATTGAGGGACAAAAACGGTAAAGCAAAACTTACCTTCAGCATTCTGCTGCTGGTCTTATTTTGCGCATCCTGTAAAAAAGATGAAAGTTCCGCAGACAACACAGAGCCTGTTGTTTCTCCCCTCACAGGAAGCAGGACAGAACTCACTCTCGATTCAATTTTTCTTTATGCCAGGCAGATCTATCTGTGGAATCATGCGCTTCCCTCCTATGATGTCTTTAATCCGCGTACCAGGTACGGGATCTTTGCAAATGAACTCGAGGCTTTCAAAACCGAACTCTTTGATATTTCACAAATGCCAACTGATCCGGCTGCTGGTCACCCATACGAAACCCCGTATTCAGCAGGTACCCCCAAATATTCCTATCTGGAGAAGGGGACTCTGGCACCCGGAAACAGCGTTGCCGGTATGAATACAGGCCAGGCGGCCTTCCATGCCTCCCTTATCCGGGCAGGAGAAAATAAAATTGCATACCTCGCCTTCGGATCTTTTCCCAGGCTTAGCAGTTGCAAAGCAGAACTCGATGCAATCTTTTCCCGGTTCGCAGAGGCATCTCCGCATGATATGATCATTGATTTAAGAAACAATTCCGGAGGTTTTATTGAAACCGCGGAATACATGGCCAACCTGCTCTCACCACCGTCTTTAGACGGAAAGATCATGTTCACGGAAGAATTCAATTCACAAATGCAAAACGGGAAAGCAGCCATTCTCAGACATCAGCCTTACCTCGATGAAAACGGAAAACCCGTTATCTACAAGGGAAGATATGCCACACTGGCTGATGTGGACTACACAGAAGCCGGAAATACTTTCAGGTTTAGCAAAAAAGGAAACCTGGAAAGCCTCACTGACCTTTATTTCATTACTTCCCCCTCAACAGCCTCCGCCAGTGAAATGTTAATCAGTTGTATGAAGCCCTATTTGCCGGTAACAATTGTAGGCGAAAAGACGTACGGAAAGCCGGTTGGCTTTTTTGGCGTTAATATTGATCATTACAGCGTATGGTTTTCCGGCTTCCTGATAAAAAACGCATCCGGGTGGTCCGGCTATTTTAGCGGGATGAACCCCGACCTGTATGTAAAAGGTGACAGTGAACCGGCATCAGGTGATCCGGATGAGATATGCCTTAAGGCTGCCCTTGCTATGATAAATAGAAAAGCAGGTAGCAGATCATTCAAAAAAGAACAAGTTGCTGTTATTAAAACATTCAGTCAAATTTCAGTTCCGTCTGTAAAGATGTCTACTGCCGGAATGATCAGTACCAGATTAAAATTAAAATAACTATAATTAAATTATTCAATACCAGTCACTATGTTAAGTACATCAATCAAAGAAGCCACCAGGACAGCACACCAGGATCTTGAAAAAAGGGTCGTGATCCGCTTAAAAGCGATTAACAGCAATGAAGACTATGCTGATCTTCTCAAATATTTCTATGCTTACTTTAGCGGAGTGGAGAACGCAATCCGGCCGTTCATCACGGAAGAAGTGCTTCCTGATTATAAAGAACGCAGGAATTCTTCCTTTATAAAAGCTGACATAGAAGCCCTGGGAGCAGATATAAACGATCTGCCCCTCGCCACTATTCCGCAAATCGGCAACACACTGGAAGCCCTCGGTGCCCTGTACGTTATGGAAGGATCCATCATGGGCGGGAGTATTATCGTGAAGATGCTCGAAAAAATGGGAATCACACAAGGCACATCTTTCTTTTCAGGATATGGCGAAGCTACCGGAGAAAAATGGGGAGTATTCACTGATGTCATGAACAAAACCGCCCAAACCCCTGAAGACGAAGAAGTGTCCATTAAGGCTGCAAATGACACGTTCAGCTGCTTCGCTGATACATTCGACACTGTAAAAGCTGCCTGATCTCTTATAAAACGGGTATTAAATAAGGGAGGTTTCATCGTGTTTACCTTCCTTATTTAATGCCCGTTTTGTATAAAGATGCTCAAACGAAAAACATAATATTCCGCCTGCCCGGACAAAACCTAACAATTCACTCCCTTTCATTATCGACCAAGCCCCGAAATTCTTATATTGAACTGCTTAAATTATAGTAATAAGCACCAAAAACCATTATACCCCGCTTAAATAATGAATTCCTCCCCCCTGCGTACGCCGCTATTGATTTTCTTTTGCAGGAGTATATTTATACTAACCGACACTTAGATATTTATGAACAGACTTTTTCTAACAAGTATTTGCCTGCTGCTGTGCCTGAAAGCATTTTCTCAGCAAAATGAGTGGGAAAACCCGGCTATTGTTGAACAGAACAAAGAACGGCCAC
>JBQGEO010000813.1:0-2717 GCA_052039655.1 Pararcticibacter sp. | reverse complement strand
AAACGCTCTCAACGGAGCAGGTATTAAAACTGTAGCCATATGGAGTTTTTAATTATGATTCAATTGTTGTTGGAAGAATGTAAGGTCGTCATTCAATAACCAGCACGTCAGGTCGCCTGTTCCTTTTTCGTTTACTGAAACAATCAGGTAAAGAAAATCAGGCAATGCATTTTTTGTATCGGTGAGAGAAGGAACAGCAGGCTGATCAGGATGGGAATGATATACACCCAATATGCTCATTCCTGCAAGCTCAGCAGTCCGTTCTGCCTCGATATAGCTCTGCGCTGTTATCTTGTAATGCATACTAGCATCTAAAACAGTATCATTCTGAACGGGCAATGCTGAAAGCACCTCGGTTTCATGATCCCGGTGATGACCAAGCAAAAAACCACAGCACTCCCCAGGATAAACAGTTTCGGCACATCCACGTATAGTCTTTTCAGATTGCGGACTCATCAATATTTTACTGTACGCCTGCATAGTTAAAACGGGGCATCAGATAATCCAAACGTCTCTTTATCTCGTCAAACCGCGACTGAAAATGCACGGAAAAATCGGCTCCTTCAAGACTCTCTATCAACAAGTTAAGCATAGGAACATGAGACAATGATAAATTTATTTCACTTTCTTGAGTCTGGAGCTGCAAGCCCCACTCCAGAATATCCAAAGTAGTGTATTTGCTAACTCTCTTTAGCGATTCCCTCACCTGACTCTGCAATGCCCCGAAGAGACAGCATCTTGCATCTTCTTCACTGTCAACCAATTTGAGAAACTCAAGAGCTTTATAAAGCGTTTCTGCACTGGTAGGGCTGATGTGGGAAATAAAAATATCTCCCTCTGCATTTACTGCTTTTACCTTGTACTCATATGCGTTTATGAGCAGATTCAGTTCCTGCGGGTTAGACCAGTCAAACTGCCCCCTGAAGAAGCTCTCTGCATACCCCGGAGGATTACCTTTAAAGATGACGGGAATATTGTTCTTTGAGTGCTTTATATAATATAAGGCTACTTCGAGACTTTCGACAGGCCATGCAAGATTCCTTACTGTCAAAAAATTGCATCGCCCCCGCTCTGAGTGTAAGAGAGCATTGAGCAGTAAACCAACAGCCTCTGTTACGTTTTGAGCCGTTACATATTTACCAGGACTATGTATTGCTATCTGAGCACTTTGGCTGGCTTGCTCCAGCTCTACATTCATAAGGCTATTGTCCAGAATATGCGTAAAACGAACCATTGAATAACGTACCCTGCTCTGAGCGGCGCAGGTATCGAAGATATACTCGCCGAGCTTTTTGGTAGCCGCGTACACTTCTGTAGTATAATAACGACTGGCCTTGCCGGTTGAAGAAAACACACATTGCTGAACGGAGTTAGTTGCTTCACACGCGCGGGCAACGTTTAAAGATCCAATTACATTAGTTTGGATGGTATGCAAAACATCCTTTTCTGCATAACCGGGATCGCGCTGCGCTGCTGTATGAAATACATACTGCGGATGATAATATTCAAATACTGGTTCCAGTAGCCCGGGAAGACATATATCGGCTTCGATAATCACGACCCGGTCGTCATCCCCAAACCTCCTATCTTTACCAGTCTGAGTGTCTATTGCAATAATTTTTCCAACCTCAAATTCCAGCAGCTTCTTAATAAGGCTTGACCCAACACATCCCAGCCCCCCGGTAACAAGACAGATACTTCCTTTGAGCAACGGACGAAGCAGGCTTACCGGCAAGCTGATTGTCCGGGAAGAAGTCGGCTGAAACGGGAACTCCTCGAGGCGTCCGTCTGCATCGTAAATATTGATGAGCTGCTGCGTCAAATCCTTTAATTTGTCGTAAGCTTCTGGTTTAAAACACTCAGGTGATAACTCCCAGATTTCATCAAAGACGGGAGTAACTCTATTTTTCAAAGAGGCAAGACTGCTCATATTTATGGATATTTACAAAGGTACCCGACAAATAAAACCAAAAGCGAATATGGTATACTATCAGAGTATGATATGTAAACCATCAGCGCTATTTGTATTAAATGCGTTCAATAACTATACTAAGTTAGCACTTCAGCCGACTCCCTAATGTAAATTACCTACCCATTTAATTACACGATTATTACACATAATATTGCATACATTGTATCATCTGGCAAATAGGATAGGTGTCTTAATAATATCTGAGGATTCAATGTCCCGATCTTCATTTCCGGTGAAAATCGAGGCTTAGGGAGGCCTGCTTAAAATGTATCCCCTGCCGTCCTTCGCTGGTATAGAATTCCATTCTTATCCCTGCGGGATCAAAAACAAAAAGCTTGTCTGATTGCGCGGTCAGCGGAAATGCAGCCTGACCTGTTGCCTGACATAAGAGTTGGGAATTCTCTGTGAAAACACGTAAAACCAATGGAAAGCCCCCGGCTGAATATTCTCCCTCATACTTCTTGAGTATTTCGGCAGAGACATTGACAGCCCCCTTCCGGTTTAAATCAGGATACTGAATTTTATTACCATAGCAAGCATTCAAAAGCTGAATAGAGATGTCGTTAGGGTCACTAAAAGCCCCATTTGAAGCCATTGCCACCATTAAATGATCTTCCGGACGATAAGCACAGAGTGTATTGAACGCCTCTATTCTGCCACCATGACCATAAAAGCGTTTTTCACCATATGGAATGGAGGTCAGCCCCAGACCGTATCCATCCTTCAATTGCATCATTTTGCGAAG
>JBQGEO010000812.1:0-7208 GCA_052039655.1 Pararcticibacter sp. | reverse complement strand
TAATGCACTGGTGTCAATACTACCCGCAACATTAAGCCCGAGATTATATTTAGCCAGCAAGACCCGGTAAACCTTATCGTCGATATCTTTCCAGCTCAGCTGATCTTTCCGGATTGCTTTCCTCACTTTCCGGATACTCCCTTTAATATCTCCGGGAAGACAGAGCATATCATTTCCTGCGATGAGCGACTGTACCGCAGCTTCCCCCTGCGGGTAAAACTTTGCCACTCCTTTCATTTCCAGCGCATCCGTAAAGGTGAGTCCCTTAAATCCGAGTTGCTGGCGCAATAGTCCTTTAATATTTGCCGGAGACAGGGAAGTTGCCCTGTTCGGGGTATCATCAATAGAGGGAATATATAAATGGGCTACCATGACACTGCCGACTCCCTGTTTCACCAGTTCCCTGAAAGGATAGAGTTCGAGTGAATCCAGCTGGGCAACCGACTTATTGATCACCGGTAAATCAAGATGAGAATCAACAGCAACATCCCCATGTCCGGGAAAATGTTTGGCACAAGCCATTATACCCTCATCCTGCATCCCCTTCATTATTTGTGTACCCAGCAAAGCGACTTTGTATTTATCTTCTCCGAACGACCTGAAATTGATAACCGGGTTCGCGGGGTTATTATTAATATCAACAACAGGAGCATAATCTACCTGAATACCTATCCGTTTGCACTGCTCACCTATTGCTCTTCCCACCTGGTAAGCGACCCGGGCATCCTGCACAGCCCCAATTGTCAACTGGTCAGGGTAAGGCACCACTCCGGCAAACCGCATCCCCACACCGGTCTCGCCGTCCACGCAGACTAAAAGTGGTGTTTTTGCCTTTTGCTGAAGGCGGTTCACAACCTCTGCCTGCTGGAGCGGAGTACCCTGAAAAAGGCAAACCGATCCGATATTATACTTCTTCAGGTATTTTGAAACTTCTTTCTCATAAAACGCAACCCCATCCCCTCGTCTTTCCGACATGCGGATGACCATCAGCTGAGCAATTTTCTGACGCCTCGACAACTTGTTCAGAACACTATCCGCCCAGCTCTTTGACGGAGGAGTTTCTTCCAGGAACCGTTGAGCAAACAGCGGCTTAGAGAAAGGAACCAGGAACAAAATGCAGATCAGTCCATAAACCCTGCGTCTCTGTATATTTAAAAATTGAAAGACAGTATTCATCATCATAATTTAGACACACCAATACCAGGAGAAGGGCTCAAAGTGACCTTCCCGTTTATAACCGTTGTACCTTTAAAGACATCATTGCTGATCAGCAGCGCACCATCAAGATCCGCCCAATCTACCATCGGGGCTAACTGGGCTGCCGCTGAAATAGCGCAGGAGGTTTCGGTCATACACCCCATCATGACCTTCATACCGAGTGCACGGGCAAGGGTCAGCATTTTATGCGCTTCCCGCATACCGGTACATTTCATTAGTTTTATATTAATCCCGCTATATACTTTATAGGCCTTCAATACGTCATCAAGACGCTGAACAGATTCATCACCGATTGTCGGAACAGGACTCCTTTCCGTAAGCCAGGCCATATCATCAGTCTGTTCCTTAGGCATCGGCTGTTCAAGGAACACTACTCCTTTTTCTTTCAGCCAATGAGCCATATCCAGGGCAAACTGCCTGTCTTTCCAGCCCTGATTAACATCCACGCACAAAGGCTTATCTGTTATTTCCCGGATCGTTTCAATCATCTGCTTATCAGTATCCCGGCCGAGCTTTACTTTCAGGATCTTATAAGGATCGGCTTCCTTCACTTTCTGCCTGACCACCTCAGGTGTATCAATACCGATTGTAAAGGAAGTAACAGGCGTCTTCGACGGATCATATCCCCAGATCCGGTGCCAGGGCTGTTTCATGATCTTCCCTGTAAGGTCATGCAGGGCAATATCCACAGATGCCTTTGCTGCCTTATTTCCCTCTTCGATACCATCCACATAATGAAGAATATTCTCCATTTGAAAGGGATCATCGAACCGCGAAAGATCAACTTTTGAAAGGAATTTTAATACCGATTCATGTGATTCCCCCAGATAAGGAGGCATAGAAGCCTCTCCGTATCCGATGATACCGTCATATTCTATCTCGGTGAGAACTACCGGCGTGGTGGTACGTGAACTGGTTGCCAGGTTAAAAGCATGTTTCAAATTCAGTGTATAAGGCCTGAATCGCAATTTCAACTTACCTTTGCCTGCATACTTTCCTTTAGCAGAAGCAAATAAATTATCTGATCCCATTACTATGGTTGCTCCGGTGATTAAACCCGATGTTTTAATAAAGTCTCTTCTTCCTGACATGTCCGGATCTTAATTTGATATATTCTGATATAAAGAATGTTCCCTGACTCTGCTGATCCCTTCCGTTCCGATGGCTGTCAATATCCGTCTGGCACTCAATAAGCCAGGGGAATGATACGTGTCATAAAGGGGAGAACTCCTGACCAGGCTGCTGGTCCTCACCATCCCTGATGACTGGATAAATTCGCCTTTCCCTGTATAAATAGCAGTATGAGTAACCCTATCGCTCCCATCGGCCCTCCTGGTGCCAAAAAACAAAAGATCACCCGGAAGGAGGTTCTTCAGGCATTTGGCAACACTCACCGAATCATCTTCGTAAATGTCGATCTTTTCGCCGTAAAGTGCCTGCTGCGAGGCATCTCTTGCCAGAATAATTCCGTTAAGGAAATAACTGGTTTTGGTAAAACCACTGCAATCCACGCCTTTAACAGAAGTTCCGCCCCAAAGATAGGGCACTCCGGTCATCATTTTTGCAGTACTGATGATTTGTGATGGATCGGGATCTTTCCTGGCAGCCCATTTTGAATACGGGCGGCACTGCTTCACCGGCACATAGCCAGTACGGCCATCAGGGTAGATCACCTGATAAAACTTTTTTACTTTTCCTTTTAATACAAGGATATTGCCCGCAACCAGGTCAGAAACACGGGTGGCGCCAAAAGAAGGCTTCCCAAAAGCATGGCCGTAATCTGCGGTAAATACCACCTTATTTTGCTGCTTCCATGAATCAAAGGCAATTTTATCCATCGCTGCGACAGCATTATCTTCGATCCACGATAAATACTGATCAGGAGTACGAACCAGGTAGTATCCCCGCTCCTTCTTCAGGATCCTGACAGGCGTCCCCAGCAATATTTGGGTAACCAGCTCTGCTGACTGTTCAGGGCGGATCCTGTTATTACAGACAGAAAGGTTAGCAATGCCGTAAGACCTATCTGATAAACTACTGTCAGGGAGCAGATGCGCTTTGATGACTGCACTCACTTTTGCCTCCGCAAATAACTCCTTAAGATAACCCGGCACCTGCGGTTCGGTTGTTTCAACATTCAGTACAAGCGGATCCTCTGAAATGATACTGGCGATGAAAACAGCCAGCCTTTTATCAGGAGCAAACCTTTCCTGAGCCTTGACGAGCACTCCGTTCACCGTTTTTAATCTAAGGGAATCTGTTATGCCGGTGGAAAACGCCGGATAAGAACATAACAAAACAAAGAACACTATCATCCGAACCCTGGCATCCCTGATCATTTCCCTTTACCTCCCCTATCTTGAAGACAGACAATTTTCCCGTCCATTGTGCTAAATAAAACTCTGTTATCCGAAGGAGGCATGGCCGGATTAAGAAGGCTATTTGAAACCTTAAACTGCCATAAAACCTCGCCCTCTTCCCGGCTTATCGCTGAAGCAAGTCCTGAGTGACTGGGAACATAAATCACCCCATTCCTTTCCACAATAGCAGATGGCGTTAGCTCGTAAGGCAGCTGAAGTGACGATTTCCAGGCTATTTCCATAGAGTCAGCCCTGGCGGATACTCCATACACCTGCCCGTCCATGGTTTTTACATAGATCAGAGAACTGTCTGCGGAAATGCCCATCGACTCGCGCACCCTCTTATCCTTCATTTGCTTCCTCCAGATAACATTTCCCGAGGCAGCATCAAAAGCGGTCATATAACGATCGGGCGCAACAATAAAGACCCGTCCGTTGCTTCCCACCGGATAGCAGGAAGCCGGAGAAAACATCCTGTTCGATGAGCCGTTGTTCCATTTCCAGACCAATTTACCTGTGCTCACATCAAGGGCATAAAAATCATTTGCCCAGCATCCAAAATAAATTTTCCCCTGATAGACAAGCGGCCTTGCAACAACAAAGCCTTTTACCTGATCAAAATCCCAGACAAGTTTTCCCGTGTTCAGGCTAATCGCACGAAAGTGGCCATCTGAGCTGCCTATCAAAACATTTTTTTCATGAATAACCGGAGCTCCCAATACCGGCTTTTGTGCAGGATATTTCCAAATCAGCTTACCTGCTGATACATCCAGACAATAGACATAATTGTCGGACGATCCGGCAACAACAAACCTACCCTCCGCTACCGGCGTTGAATAGATCTTCCCCCCGGTTTTGTATACCCATTTCCGTTTGCCTGTTTTTTCATCGAGCGCATAAATATGTCCGCTGGTATTGGTAGCGATCACCAGGCCTTTTGCCGCAGCTGTTCCAGCACCAACATCGCTCTTGTCCTGGTATTCCCAAAGAACCTTAACAGATGGATATTTCTTATTAACAGCATAAGAAGGCCTGAAATATTTTGTGGTGCCGGAACTGAAGTCGTGGTCTTCAAGTTTCACCCGCAACCATTGCTGCTGAGTCTGCACAACAGGTCTCCTCTCTTCAAACACGGCTTCCCCATTGCTGATAGTGACAATGTTGTATCCGCCGATGCTGTCCTTTGCGCGAAGATTAGACCGGCCCATCACCCCCGGTACACCATCAAAGTCATAACGGTGACTCTCATGCCCATGTCCGCACAGAATGAGCTGAACGTTACGTTTCTTCAGTTTGTCAATCGCTTCATACCAGTTATTTTGAGAAGAATCCTGGGGGTAGTGGTTCAGATAAATAACCGGCATCCGGGGGTCTTTCATATTGTTCAGGACAGAATCCAGCCATACGATATTTTCTCTCGGAACCTGCCCCGGTCCCATTCGCATATTAGGGCCTGAACTCGTAGCAGCAAACAGATAGCCACTGCGCTCAAAGGAAAAGGTCTCACCTCCGAACACTTTCCTGAAACTGTTACTCCCGCTCTCCGACCAGTTCGAATCATGATTACCAGCAATGATATACCAGGGCTTATTTAAGCTATCGAGGATCCGTTTCGCGGTTACTAACTCTTCATCTGCTCCAAACTCGGTAATATCGCCCGTTATCACTACAAACTGAAGAGAGCCGTTATCATTAATATCTTTGACAGTACGCCTGAGGTCGTCAGCTCCCGTACTGTTGCCGATGTGAGTGTCGGTTACAAAAGCAAACCTTAGAGGTTGTGCATTTCCTTTGACCAAAAACACAACCAGTAATGGCAAAGCCAGTTTCTTTAAAATACGTTTCATCCCGGTAACTTGTAAAGGGTAATTGCAGAACAAAAATTAAATCAGGCAAAAAAACGCATCTTACAGGCTTTCTTGTTTCACTTTAATTCTGTTTAAAAATAGCAAATAATCCACCAATGTAAAAACCAATTGCAATACTTTATTAAAAACATGCACAAAAACGCATCCTATTATGTAAGCCATAAACGAAACAAACGAGCATTTCATCGCAACACAGGTTCATATGAATCAGTTTTTAAGTCTGACTTTTGCAGTATTGGAAGGAGGGCTCTCATTTTTCAACCGGTCTATCGCAGTAACTAAATATACATATTTCCTCGTCTGGCCAGGAGTGTTGTCGGTAAAAGATAGCTCATCTGAATTGAAACTAATATGAATAATATTTTGAGGACTACCGATATCGATCCTGTCCTTCTTTTCAAAACGATAAACGACATATCCATAAGCAGACTCCCCATCACGCACGGGCAAAGGTGCCGTCCAGTTTAACACCACACCCTGCGAAGAGGCAGAAGCTTTTAAGTTTAGAGGAGGCAAAGGAGGGATAGCATCAAGCCAGATCATCTGCGGGGGAAGAGCCGGGTACTTATAGAAATCATTCCGCAGAGAATCCTGGAATCCCGCCAGGTTATCCGTCACCGATTTCGAGCTAAAATAAACAGATCCCTGTACCCTCTCGTTCCGGCGCAGGTATCTCACCTGGTCCGGAAGCTGCTTCTTATCTCTCCAGCCCTCTTTATTTTCGGTCGCCCTGTAAACACCCTGCCCTATATACACATGCTTCCCAAACGCATTGTTGCTCCACCAGTCAACAAGCTTCTCATAAGCCGCGGGAGCATAATTGAAAGGGAAATACACCTGCGGTACATTATAATCCACCCATCCCTCCTTCATCCATTTGCGCGCATCCGCATAGAGGGCACTATACCCCGAAAGCCCGTTAGTTTCTGAACCATCAGGATCGTCTTTTTTGTTCCTCCAGATTCCAAAAGGACTGATCCCAAACTTCACATACCGCCTGGCGGTATGAATACTATCAGAGAGTGCTTTAATCAACAGATCGACATTATTCCTCCTCCAGTCTTCAATTGATGAAAACCCCTTCCCGTACTGCACATAATCAGCAGAATCAGGAAGCATCTGCCCCTTTACCGGATAGGGATAAAAATAATCGTCGAAGTGCACCCCATCAATATCATAATTCCTGACCACACCCATAATCACCTGAATGATATAGGCCCTCACCTCGGGAAGCGCAGGATTAAAATACTTCTTACCTCCGTACGAGAAGAACCAGCCAGGCTTCACACGGCTTATATGCCCAGCACTCGTATTAGAATCAACCGTATCCGTCGTAGCCCTGTACGGATTGAACCATGCATGCAATTCCATGCCCCTTTTGTGCGCCTCATTCACTGCAAATTCCAACGGATCATAAAGAGGCAACGGAGGCATCCCCTGCTTTCCCGACAAGAACATACTCCACGGCTCCCGGCTCTTAGCATAAAAGGCATCAGCAGAAGGCCGCACCTGGAGCACAATAGCATTCATTCCCGTCTTACTATGCTCGTCGAACATCTTTACCATCTCCTGCTTCTGAACATCCGCACTCAAGGCCCTCTTCGAAGGCCAGTCAATGTTTTGAACCGTAGCGACCCACACGGCACGGAATTCGCGCTTGGGGGGAAGGGGCTGGGAGGATGCAAAAAGCATCGAAACGATAAAAGCTGATATAAGTAAACAAATCCTGAGCTCCATAGATTTCTATACCAGTATTTGCAAA
>JBQGEO010000811.1:0-5023 GCA_052039655.1 Pararcticibacter sp. | reverse complement strand
ATCCTTGCTTTTATGTAGGAATTAAATACATTTTGGGTAGGGGCACCGGTAATGCTGAGATTGATAATGGAATCCAGATTGTCTACGCTTCCGCGTAGCTTCAGTTCTCCACGTTCCGCAAAAAAAGGATAGTCAATGTATTCGGTTGAAAATGGAATTTTCATAGTGACCAGCACCGGGCTGTCAATCATTGCATGCCAGCTGAACGATTCATTTTTTACTGCAACACGGTCGTTATGCTCACTTCCGTTAACTGTATAAACGAAAGACATGCTGTCTGCATTCAGTCCGGCTAGTTTACCATTCAGCTTAACCTGGGCCTGTGTCTGCAAAGCTATTGTAAGCCCCGACAGGATTAAAAGTGCGAAAAAGTTGTTCTTCACGATTCTATTCATTTAAATTTTTGATGGTTTCAATTACGGCACTTATTTCTGCTACCAGTTCTGTGTTAGATCCGCCAAAACCTACACTGGTGAACCGTATGAAGCCGTTGCGGTCGATAATAGCTTTATGGGGTATCCCGTTGACTTTAAAGTTCCCGGCCACCTTGTTCTCATTACTATCTTTGGTCTTCAGGTCTATGTAGAGGGGAAGTGAAAAATGCTGCTCTCTGAAGTAGCTGAGAGCCTGGTCTCTGACGGTTGCAAAAGTGTTCCCCGCAGTCTCCGACGTATGAATAAACAGGAATTGTATGGTCGGATCTGCCTGGTACTTATTAACCAGTTCCTGCATGCCGGGGAGTGAGGCCTTGCAGGGAACGCACCAGGTTGCCCAGAAATCGATCACTAACATTTTTCCCTTAAATTCATCAGAGGAAACCACCTTACCATTTACATCCAGCAGCTCATACGCGGGTGCCTTTTCCTTAATCAGCTTGTCTGTTATATGATCCTTATAATCGGCTTCATACTTCAATGCAACGGCCTTTTGGATAGAATCCAGATGTGCCTGCGCATCTCTCCCGGGATAAACATGTTTATACGCTTTCTTATATTCGTCTTTGATTTCCTGGTCATCAATTTCCCTTAGCAACGCATCTTTCAAACCTGCTAATGCTGCGTGATACTGACCGCTTTTACTGAGCAGATAATGATAATGATCCGTGTTATATTGCGAAATATCGGATTGCAGGTTCATAATATTCTTCTCCAAAACCACTGCATTTTTATACTCCTGTTTCTTTTCCAGGAAGAGACGTTTCAGGGTGAGTAATGTTATTCTTTCTTCCTTTTCCTGCTTACCCCGCTTCAGTGCCTGGTCTATGATCAGCTCTGCCCTTTTAATAATGTTAGGGTCATTTATAAAAGCAAATTGATACCAGGCCGTTGTACGGTCTTCACCGCTCGTCTTTTTAAGATAAGCCATGGCTTCATTAAGCTGACCGGCCCTGGCAAAGTCTCCTGTAAGCAAGGCATACACGTAGCCATAGTCTTTTTGGGGGAACCTGCGTTTGAGCGAGTCCAGCAGGTTTTGCTTTTTCTTCAGGTTTTGCTCGGCAGAGACTTTTTGGACTCCCTGGTTAAAAGCAATTTCACCGTTTGGAAAGCGTTTCATGGCCAGTTCTATCAGTGGACTGGGATCCATTTTTTTTTCGAAAGAATATTCCAGCAGAAGATTCAGATCCTGCTCGGATCCGGCTTTCAGTTCTGCAACTCTTTTGTTAAGCGCGGCGGTATCTTTCATACTTCTTAAACTCCATGCCTCTTTCCGGGAATCGCGCACATCCTGTGCAAACATTCCCGTTTGGCAGAGTACCAGCAGGCATAGATAAATGAGACTTCTCTTGCACATATCAGCTTTACATTTTATTATGTTGAATGTTACTTCTCTTAGTTCAGCTCACGGTGGGCTAGGTTTGTAATCTCTCCAAACCCATCAATTTTCTTTATATAGCTGCCGCCGGTAAAGTTCCCCAGGCTGGTGAGCTCAAAGAAGTACACCTCGCCGGATGTGCCGTTATTGGCCGCAACAACGAGTGTTCTGCTATCCGTTTGTGGTATTTGCATTTGTTTGATCCTGGTACCGGAAGGGAAAGTGTAAAGCAAGCGGGATGAATTGGCCAGAATATCATATAAATAGATCCGGTTATCAGTAGCATAATACATCTGTCTTAACTCGAGCGAGGCAGCAAATGAGTGTGCAGATGAGATCTCCGCACTATTCAGTATCCTTTGATTGAGTTCTGGAGTACCGCCCGACAATGAGTACAGGTATCTGTCGCCGTTTGAGCCCTGCATGATAAAGAAGTATTCTTGTGAACCAGTAGTCCTGGCTCCTTCCATAGCGCCTACCATCAGCATGCGCGTGTCGCTCATATCAAACGGATCGGTTGATGATCCGAATGATGGAATCAAAGAGAAACTTCCGGAAGCATACATAAACCGCTTATTTTTATTGTCGTAGAAATACGTGGTAAACAGCGTGCTGGCGATCACCTTAGGAAACATCTCATAATCGCCGGGCAACCTTTCGGTATAAGTAACGTTCAAACTTTGGTCCCACAACGAAGCAGCATATAAATTACCATTGTTGATTACAAATACTTCTGTTCTAAACATGGACGGGGCAAAACTAAATTTGTCTCTGACAGGTTTGAAATCTGTCGCCGGCTTTCCTATTTGCAGGAAATCATTGGCATTGAACTGGTAATTCCCGTTATCGGTGAAGAAGGTAACTCCAAACTGACTTCCGTCCAGATTAGAATAAGCGTAAGCGCCTACAGCATCACCCTGATAGACAGTTTGGTTAACCGATTCGGCCGGTGTGTAAAATACCTTGTAGTCCGACCGTATGAATCCCAGCTGAGCCTTGCCGCCGGAGGAATTGCAGACGAGCCATCCATCCCGGAAAACGCTGGATACCTGGATCCTGAATGTTTTGAAAGCCGACACGCCGTTGGAGGTATTGGTTACCTTGTATTCCAGGTTGTATGCAACCTGCAATGGCGGAAGACTAATTACAGTCTTAAGCGCCTTATCTGTTGAGATTACCTGCGGGCCAATTCCTTCCACTGCTGTGTAAGGATAAATTTTCCATTGATAAGTGAATGTCTCACCACTTGGTTTTGACTGGATAATCTCGGGATCAATGGTTAAACTATCAAATTGAGTTACCATAAATGCATCCTTTGCATTGATCGTTAGTTCATTGAGTTCCGTATAGTTGAAATTCTGGGCATCTTTTTTGCATGACCAAACACTGGCGCACAATAGAAGCAATACCAGGGGATAAAATCTTATCTTTAACATCTTATTTAAAATATAACTTGATTGCCTAGTTCATCTATAAGGGGGCCGTTTAACTGCTCGTAATCCTGTAATGCTCTTTTCAACTGGACCTGTATTCGGAACAACTCCCCGAAGCTGATCTTTTGAGAGTCAAAATTTGTCAGGCCGGTTGTTTTGATCATAAATTGAAATTTTACGACGCTGAAATCTCCGAAGAAAAAGTAACTCCCTAACCAGTAGTCCGGCTCAACCAACAGCCCGGTGATATTTACCTTCATCTGTTTCAGATTAAGCGAATAGTCTGCTGCTAAGCCAGGTGCTCCTACTACAAGCTCGCTGCCGGGATCTACTGCTAAAACCAGCCTGAATGTTTTTGTCTGCATTTCAGGCGAATTCAGCACAATTAACGGGTAACTAACTTCAAGCTGGTTGGGAGGAAGTTGTATTTCCGGCAGGATATAGTCTGTATTGAGCCGGGCGGTTGTGCCTTCAACTGCCCGGAGTTTGATGCCCCGTGCATTTGCTGAGGGTTTACCTGCGAGGCGCATCCTGATAAATACTGTGTCCCTCGACTTGATATCCGGTTGCAATGCAAAAGAGTAATTGATGCTGTCGGGGTCAGCATAATATCTGATAAAAAAGCTGATCCCATCGGCGCCCTGATAGGTAGGGGTTTCGTCTTTCTTACAGCCGAAGGCAACGCACAGTAAGAAAAGTATGATGATGTATTTCATATCTTCTAGTTATAGTTTGGATTGAATTCTAACTCGCTGTCCGGGATCGGCAGAACGTATTGAGACAATGACATATCATGAGCCATGAATTGCATTCTTGTCACATTCTTTCTCTTATAATAAAAAAAGAGCTGTCCTTCGGCGTAGAATTCCTTCTGGTATTCTTTTCTGATTTCGTTGTTCAGGGCGGTCTGACTGCTGTTAGCAGCCAGGTCCGGCAGGTTTCTGTTTTCTCTTACAACGTTGAGGTAATGGATGCCGTCAACGGTAGTGGGTGCACATTCGGAAAGGATAAAGTACATCTCAGCTAAGCGTATCATGGGGACCAGTTGATCAAGACGGTCCTCTGAGGCCGCCGTGCCCGGGTAGGTCTGCCAAAACTTTGATGAAAAAACAAAGCCTGTACCGCTGGCGGTGTTTTTATCCGTTTCGATCCTGGCATTATAGCGGATATCAGTTCCTCCTCCCGATTCGGTTTCATAAAGGGTCTTGTAATCGGAAACAGACCGTCTCATGTCGGAAACTCCGCGAAAATACTCCGGATCCGCCCAGTTTTTCAGATTAGCAACCCGTAATCCAAAGATCTGCTCAGTGATATAGATCCGGTCTCTTGAAGCTGCATTGGCCGTCGCTGCATTAAACGTTACAAATGGGAACTTACCCGAATCAACCACTATTTTTGCTGCTGCAAAAGCTTTGTTTTTATCACCGGTATAAAGGTAGATCCTTGCCTGCAATGCTTTCACTGCATAATAGTTCATCCTGGTCCCCCTGCCGGCTTGTCCTTTTAAAATGGGGTCCGCATCAGCCAGTAGCTGCTCCGCCTCGTTCAGGTCTGCAAATATATTTTCAACTGTCTTTTGCGTGCTTGAAGGAACTACGGTGAACTGGTTCACGTCTTTTTTGTATGGGATTGCCTTTTTGTCCATACCACTCATATATTCAGGACCAAATAACCTTAACAGGTCAAAGTGCATACAGGCCCGGAGTGCCAGGGCCTCACCCCGGATCACCTTGTAGGTCTGATCGCTGAGCAAATGACGCTGCCTGTCTGTATTTTGA
>JBQGEO010000810.1:0-2076 GCA_052039655.1 Pararcticibacter sp. | reverse complement strand
CTGTAACCATATAGCCCGATTTTACGCCAAACTCCTTGTCGAGGATATAAAGCAAAGGCGCAATGCTTCCCGTAGTACAGGATGCTGTAGAATAAATTTCGTCGCCGCCAATCTGGTCGTCATTTATTCCGTGCACGATAGTTTTTACACCTCCTGTTGCCGGCGCCGTGATCAGCACTTTTTTTGCACCTGCAATGATATGCGACTGCGCGGCAGATTTATCAGTAAACCGGCCTGTAGACTCAATCACAACATCGATCTCCAATGCTTCCCAGGGAAGTTTCGCCGGATCTTTTTCACTGAGCAGGCGTATTTTCTTTCCGTTTACAATAATGTTTTCGCCATCTTCCAGAACCTCCCCCGGATAACGTCCATGGGCTGTGTCGTAGTTTAAAAGATGAGTCAATGTCTTGATATCAGTTAAGTCATTGACCGCTATAACCTCTACTTCCGGTTTATTTTCAAGGGCGCGAAGTGTCATCCGGCCAATACGGCCGAATCCATTAATTGCAATTTTCATAAAGTTAATTTTTAAATTAAAAAATATTAAGTGATCACATCCGCCAGAGAGGTTCTAAAAGCTCTCCGGTAGTCGGATGGAGTGACCATTAAGTGGCGTAAGAAAGTTCTCCTCATGGATACCAGTCCGCCCAATCCGCACCTCTCAGCAATCTCTTCTAATGAACTATCGGTATCTTCCAGGTATTTGCGTGCGGCCTCTACCCTCAGCTTTTCCACGTATTTTGCAGGAGGTATGCCAGTTTGTTTGTGAAATACCCTGGTGAAGTTTCTCGGACTCATGTTCATATGATCTGCCAGCCGCACAACATCCAGCGGTTCGTGCAGATGCCCGATCATCCAGGAGCGCATTTTTTCGGCGATGTTCTGATGATCATATACCGGTAACAAATTTCCGAACTGAACCTGGAAACCCGGTCTGTTGAGATAGAATACCAGCCTCCTGGCTACCTGCATTGCAATTTCTTTTCCATGATCCTCTTCCACCAGGGCTAACGCCAGGTCTATCCCTGAAGACACCCCGCCGGAAGTATAAATCTTGCCGTCACGGGTATAAAACGGATTGGAATCTACCTGTACCAACGGGTAATTTTCCTGAAGCTGCCGGCTGCGGTCCCAATGAGTAGTTGCTCTCTTTCCATTCAATAACCCGGCCTTGGCAAGTGCAAATGCTCCCGCACAGACAGAGCCAACACGCCTGGTATGCTGATCGACCGCAGAAAGCCAGTGATAAAAATCCTGATAAGCCGGGTCGTCCAGGTTCTGAACATCATTACTTCCAGCGATCAATAGTGTATCAATAGGGCCGCTGACCTCCATGACAGAATGCGTGCAAGTGATTTCGATCCCGGCAGAATTGGTTACTTGCTTGTTTGAATTGGGCGACGCCACAAGCACCTTGTAACCATCGGTCCTACCTCGAAGGTCGAGTACCCGGTTAGCACAGTTAAATACGTCGGCAGGTCCGGCAAAATCAAGCAGCATATGACCCGTCATCGCGACAATTACTATTTGTTTTTGGGGATTATCCTCCGAGATCAATAAACCATCCTGATTCATAAACCAAATCTACAGAATCAGGGGTTAGTCTAAAAGGACATAAATTATACAATTTAGGCCATTAATAACAACATTAAACCCTCATAACATGTCTGGTACCCGTAACTAAACAAAAAACTCCCGGCATCCATAGGTACCGGGAGCTTTTTCGCTAACATAACAACCTAAGCCATAACCGTTCAGTGTCTTTTTCTCCAGGCCTTTAATATAAGCCCGCCGCAGAAACCTACCGCGCCTCCTATGGCAACGCTGGTTAGTACGTCAAACCGGTATACCCTGTTCAGCACCAAAACGATGAATCCGGTGACGGCAACAACGATGAATCCGGGAAAGTCCATATCTCTCATGACGGCAAACTTAATAAAAGAAGGTTTATTTTAAGAGTTTTTATCTTTTGTCCTCGGTTGAATACATTTCAGAATCAAACCCTGTTAGAGAAGTTCTAAGATTTCAAAAGATTCAATTCCCCGTTGAATCTTTAAAACGTGTTCACAGGAG
>JBQGEO010000809.1:0-10505 GCA_052039655.1 Pararcticibacter sp. | reverse complement strand
GATAGACGCAACGCTTGATTTTAATAAACCAATTGGGAAGGATTTCAGGTTAGGGCTGAAAGGAAATGTTACCTGGAACCGGGCAAAAGTGATTGATAATGCTCAGGTTCCATGGCCTTATCCGTGGCAGCAGCAAATCGGCCGTAAACTAGGGCAGAGATTTGGTTATATCGCGGTGGGGCTTTTCCAGTCTGATGAAGAAATTGCAAACAGTCCCTTTCAGGCAGGTACCAATAAGCCGGGAGATATTAAATATAAAGATCTTAACGGCGACGGAAGGATCGATTCCTACGATCAGGCGCCTATAGGATATGGAAGTTTACCTGAAATTGTATATGGCTTCGGCCCAACGCTCGGCTGGAAGAATTGGTCACTGGGAGCTTGGTTCAAAGGGATCAGTAATGTCGATATCAGCTTGTCGGGCGACGGTTTCCGTCCGTTCACTTATGGAGGGGAGCGTGGTAATTTGCTGGCAGCTATCTCCGACCGGTGGACGCCTGATAATCCCACCCCCAAACCCTTTTATCCCCGGATTACTTATGGCGCCGATAATATGAATTTTGAAGGAAGTTCATGGTGGGTGAAAAACGGTGCTTTCCTCAGAATGCAGACCCTTCAGCTTAACTATGAATTTGCGAGGAAGAAATGGCTGGACCGTGTGGGGATGTCGAGTCTGGATATCTATTTTATTGGCTATAACCTGGCAACATTCAGTGGCTTTAAACTATGGGATGTGGAACTTGGAGATGGCAGAGGGTCACAATATCCCCTGTTGAAAACCTACAATTTCGGTATGCGGGCTAATTTCTGATAGATTGAGTTTGAATGTAAAAATTATTGACATGAATTTTCAACCGTATAAAATAAGAATAGTAAGTCTTCTGCTTGCGATTTTAGCAGGCTTTACTTCTTGTCAGAAGTTCCTGGACCAGGTTCCGGATGACAGGATTACGATGGAAGAGGTTTTTAGGAAAAAAGGACCTTCAGAACAGTTTCTTGCCAATGTGTATAGTTACGTTCCTGACGAGTGGGAGGCCATTCATGCTGTTCCGTGGGTAGGGACCTCCGACGAGGCAGACCTCACCTGGTCTGGTAATTTTAATTACGGCATCAACGTAGGAAACCTAAGTCCGACGAATACAACTCCCGACTTCTGGGCTCCGTATTACCGGGCAATACGGGCCGCTACTTATTTTATGAATCACATTAACGAAAATGATGAGATCAGGAATCTAAGTGGTCAGCAACTCATTGATCAGTATATTGCGGAAGCGAGGTTCCTGCGTGCTTTCTATTATTTCTGCCTGATGCGGGAGTACGGACCTGTTATCCTGGCAGGAGAAGAGGTGATTGCTCCCGACGCACCTGCGTCTGAAATGCAGCTTCCCCGTAGTCCTTACGATGAGTGCGTCAATTATGTGGTAAGCGAATTAGATAAAGCAGCGGCTGGATTGCCCTTATCGCCCCAGAGAAATGGTCAGCAAAATGATGCAGAGTGGGGAAGGGCGACTAAGGGAATGGCCCTGGCAGTGAAATCAAGGTTATTACTCTATGCGGCCAGTGCACAATATAACGGTAATACTGAAGTCTCCGGGTTCAGGAATCCCGACGGCACTGTACTGATTGCTCAAACCAGGGACAATGAAAAATGGAAAAGAGCTGCTGATGCGGCAAAAGAAGTAATCGATCTGGGCATCTATTCTTTATATAAAGACCCATCCGGAGATCCTGTAAAATCCCTGGAGGGCGTCTTTTTCCAGAGCTGGAACGATGAGCAGATCTTTGCCAGGAAAAGCAATGGACTGGCCACCTGGGATGTACACTGTATGCCGAGGCAGGCTGGTGGCTGGTGTGGGATCGGACCCACACAGGAGTCTGTAGATGCTTATTTTATGTCTGACGGCAAGCTGCCCTCAGAATCGGCTCTTTATTCTGAAGAAGGCTTTACGAATGTTGCTGGCCAAAGGGTCTTTAATATGTACCTGAAAAGGGAGCCGCGCTTTTACCGGGATGTCACATATAATAACAGTATCTGGCAGGGCGGATCGATGTCTTCCCCGGCACCCATCAGCTTTTTTGTTTCTGGTCCGAACGGAAGGAACGGGCATGCCACCGATTTTTCAAAAACCGGTTATCTTATCAGGAAGAACGTCGGTCCGACTACAAATGTCGGATCGGGAGGGAACGGTCAGCGGCAGGACCGGCCGGCACCGCTGTTCCGACTGGCAGAAATATACCTCAACTATGCCGAGGCTCTCAATGAGTACGAGCCGGGAAATTCAGATATCTTAAAATATTTGAATCTCGTCCGGGAAAGGGCAGGCATTCCGCAGTACGGTGCCGGAACTAACGCTCTTGCAGTGCCGGCCAATCAGTCTGAAATGAGAAAAATGATCAGGGCGGAAAGAAGGATAGAACTTGCATACGAAGGGCACCGTTGGTTTGATATAAGACGATGGAAGATTGCACCACAGGTGATGGGTACTTTACATGGCATGGATATCTCTAAAGACGGAGACGAGTTTTATAAGAGAGTTCCTACTATGACGCCCCATTTATTCAGGTCCTCTTACTATTGGTGGCCTGTGAGTCAATATGAACTGGACCGGAACAAGAATCTTATTCAGAACCCCGGATGGTAAATGTGTTCATCTTTAAATTCAAGACAATGTTAATAATCAGATTAATCACCGCATCGTTTATTCTTTGCCTCCTGTTTACCGGATGTAAAGACGAAATAAATTTACCTGATCAGCCGCTGTCAAACTATGTCAGTGTATATATGCCTCAGGCAGCAAATGGCCCGGTCTCTTATAATTTTACAACGTCTGACACCCTGCCCGGAATTATTTACGGAGCATGTTACGGAGGTTTTGGCTATCCGGAAGAAGACATCCGGATCTCATTTAAGACCGGGAATGAAGCGGTAGTCGACAGTTTTAATACCGCAAATAATTCTAATTATGTGCTGTTACCGGCGAAGAGTTACAAATTTGATGAAGAGCCGGAAGCGACCATCAAGAAAGGACAGCTGGCAACAATGCCTTTTAAAGTGCGAATATCTACGTCTGGAGAGAATGCACCTGATCTTTCTAAAACTTATCTTCTTCCTGTATCTATTAAAAGCAGTTCTGTTAAAGTAAACGAAAAGTTAAGAACTCATTTTTGTATCGTAAACATTATTCCTACCTTCTTTAACAGGAGTTCCTGGACTATTACCGATCTTTCCTCTCAGGAAAGCAATGGGGAAGGGCCTAATAACGGTAAAGCGATATTTGCCCTGGACGGGAATATCAACAGCTTCTGGCATACTCAGTGGCAGGGCGCTCAGCCAGGGCCTCCTCACTATCTGACTATAGATATGGGAGAGACAAAGAGGGTGTCGGGAGCTGCTGTTGTACCGCGGCAGGGAGTAAATAGTGGCAGGCCAAAAGATGTCCAGGTGTTTCTGAGTGAAGACAACTCAACCTGGCAGCTTGCTTATACAGGATCTTTAGCAAACGACGGTGCAACCCAGAAGGTCTTCTTCCAGAATGCTGTGCAGGGACGCTATGTGAAATTTCAGATCAACACCGCTTATTCCTCTAATATGGTGCATCTTGCAGAGTTCTATTTGTTTTAATAATCTGCATCGTGTATTCATGGCTGTTGCCTAGTTAGTGGAAAATAGATAAAAAACAAATGAAGAAAATTATTCTAAGCTGCTTTGCTCTTTTTGGCTTTTTTACATTTGCTGCTGCGCAAAGTCCAAAGATTGTCAACATTGTTAATTTTATAAGAGGTATCGAACCACGCGATGCCGCTATTACGAAGGATGTACTTTATCAAACAGTTGTGAACCAGGTGGATATTATGAAGAAATATCACCTCCCCGGCACCTTCCTCCTTCAGCACGACGCACTTACCGATATCCGCTACCAGGAACTTCTTAAAAGTCTCCCCCGGGATTCGTTTGAAATAGGAGCATGGTGGGAGCTGCCGCAAGCTCTTATCGAAAAGGCGGGACTTAAATGGCGTGGACGTTATTCGTGGGACTGGCATGCGGATGTGGGTTTTTCTGTAGGCTATACTCCGGCAGAGCGGGAAAAGATCATAGATGTGTATATGGCTGATTTTAAGGGGATATTTGGGTATTATCCTTCTACGGTAGCTTCCTGGTTCATTGAAGCGCACTCGCTGAAGTACATGTATGATAAATATCATATAGTAGCTTCTGCCAATTGTAAGGATCAGTACGGGACAGATGGCTATACCTTGTGGGGCGGCTACTGGAACCAGGCATACTACCCCAGCAAAGTGAATTCGTATATGCCGGCACAGCATGCGGAGAACCAAATCCCTGTACCTGTTTTCAGGATGCTGGGAAGCGATCCGGTAAGGCAGTATGATACAGGAGTAAGTTCATCGAGGCAGGGGGTGATCACCCTGGAACCGGTATATCCCGATGCCGGAGGCAGTGAATCATGGGTAAACTGGTTTTTCAGATCCTTTACTGAAGACCCGTCTCTGGGCTTTAACTATACCCAGGCAGGGCAGGAGAACTCGTTTACCTGGCCTGCCATGAAAAAGGGGTTTGAAATCCAGATGCCTTTGATTGCTGGGCTGAGGGATAAAGGAAAGATCAGGGTTGAAACCATGGCTGAGTCGGGCAGGTGGTTTAAAAAGAACTACAAGGTTACTCCGGCCACTTCTTTTACCGTGACGAAGGATCTGGAAGACAGCGACAGGAAGACCATCTGGTTTAACAGCCGCTTCTACCGTACCAACTTTTTGTGGGAAGACGGAGGATTACGGATAAGAGATCTTCATTTGTTCGACGAAGCGTTGCAGGATATTTATACTACCCAGACAGCTAAATCCAATGAGTGCTCCTTCTTCACTCTTCCCATAGTCGATGGTTTTATCTGGAGCAAACCGGGTAACCTGGCGGGTATGCGTTTTAAAGCAATTTTTGATGGAAAAGAAGTTTTATTAAAGGGAGGCCAGCCTGTTTTCATTAATAAAAAGAAAGCAGTGCTGGTTAGATGGCCACTTGCAAACGGGAGCGGCATACTGGAAATTACTCTTGACGAGAAGACGATGAAAATCCAATTTAGAGGGCGTCCGGATACCGGGTGGTACCTGGATCTGAATGTGGCGGAGGGGATTAAACTGCCGTTCACCGCTGTGGAAGAAAAAACGGTTAAATGTGAGTTTGAGGGAATGGGGTATCCGTTGAAAGCGGATAGAGGGATATTCTCGAAGCCTCATGGCGGGACTGTATTCAGGATTACTCCGGAGAATAGTGTGATATCTTTAAATCTGGTTGCCCGGTCATTTTAACGGGAACGGTATTCATTGTGTATATGCCTGCAGAAGGAACTCTAATAAGAAGCTCCCTTTGCAGGCTGCACCGGCATCTAATACTTTAGTTCGGGGGCTAGTTTGAAATATTTCCAGGAGTAGCATAACCGAACAGGCCTTTTAAACAAAGCATATTCGGCCTTTTAAACAAAACTGCCTGTGTCGGGACGTCTTATTTTTGTATCATCAAAACGATATGAAAATGGAACAGAACAATTATCAGGGCGTTCTTCAGCGCCCGCTGGTTACAGGCTTTAACGCCCGTTCGACAACAGAAGACGTCATCAAAGGCATCGATCTAAGCGGTAAAATTGTTGTGGTGACCGGAGGAAATGCAGGAATCGGACTTGAAACAGTCAGAACACTTGCGGAGGCGGGCGCTACTGTGATTGTGCCTGCCAGGGACGTGGAAAAGGCTAAGAAAAATCTGCAGGACATCCCGAATGCCGAAATCGAAGCAATGGATATGATGACTCCTGTTTCGATAGATGCCTTCGCGGAAAAATTCCTTTCATCGCGGAGGCCCCTGCACCTGCTGATCAACAATGCTGGAATTATGTGGGTGCCGCTGAGGAGAGACAGCCGCGGCATTGAGTCGCAGCTGGCTACCAACTATATCGGTCAATTTCACCTGACGGCTAAACTGTGGCCTGCACTTAAGCAGGCAAGAGGGGCAAGAGTGGTGAATGTGTCTTCTCTCGGACATCATATGTCGCCATTTAGCTTTGAAGATCCGAACTTTGAACAACGGGAGTATGAAACGTTGCAGGCCTACGGACAATCAAAAACGGCGAGTAACCTGTTCGCCCTGGAACTGGATAACCGGGCCAAAGAGTATGATGTGAGGGCTTACTCCCTTCATCCCGGGTCGATAGCAGGCACTGAACTGGCCAGGGAAGCTCCAATAGAACTCTTCAGAAAGATGGGGTTCCTCGACGAAAACGGGCAGCTGCGTCAGGAAGTACTGGCGGCGTTGAAAACCATACCACAGGGAGCTGCTACAACTGTTTGGGCCGCTACCAGTCCGCTTCTGAACAATATCGGTGGGATATATTGTGAGGATGGCGATATCGCAGAGCTGATTCCCGCAGCTGCAGAGGCTGCTGCACACGCCAAAGTTCACCAAAGCGGAGTACAGGAGTATTCGCTGGACGAAAACAGTGCGAAGCTGCTCTGGACGCTTACAGAACAAATGACTGGTCTTCGCTTTGAGGTTAAATAATCGTCCATTGTGTTAAATTTGTAAACTCGTAAAATCTTCTGACATGGAGTACCAGGCAAAATATATCACTGAAGACATCAAGCTGTCGTGCTATGACGACAAGTTCTTTAAATCAGATATTATGTTTGATCATCACATGCTGATCTGGTTTATTTCCGGTGAAACGAAGATTGTCCGTCCTGAGGGAACCTATATGTTCGGGAAAGGTGATGTTTTCCTGGTGCCGAGAAATCAGCTGGCGACTATTATTAATTATCCAAAAGATGGGCTGCCTCATAAAACTGTCGTCATGCACCTGACGACAGTCTGGCTCAGGAACTTTTATGACGGACTGCCGGTAACGCCTTCAGCGGCAGAAGTACCAGGGATACGCCATTATACCGGGCATCCTTTACTTGAAAGCTGCCTGGCATCCCTTGTTCCTTATTTTGAGATGAATGACTTGCCTCCGGGGATCGCTAATCTGAAAATCACAGAGGCAGTTGCCATACTGCGTTCTATAGATCCAGGTATCGATCAGGTACTTGCCAGTTTCGAAGAGCCGGGAAAGATAGATCTCGCTGGTTATATGGAGAAGAATTTCATGTTCAATATGCCCCTGGAAAAGTTTGGGTACCTTACTGGGAGAAGTCTCACTACCTTTAAAAGGGATTTTAAGAAGGCCTTCTCCTCAACTCCGCAAAGATGGTTAACAAAAAAGCGCCTTGAACTGGCTCATTATCAATTCACAGAAAAAAAAAGAAAGCCAATCGAAGTCTGCTATGAGGTAGGCTTCGAAAACCTTTCCCATTTTTCGTTTGCTTTCAAAAAGCACTTTGGGTATGCACCTTCTAAGCTACTAGAGGCGGGAGCCTAGTGACTGCCTTGTCATGCTTTCATTTTGTCAGCATATTCTGATGGCCTGCATCCGTACATTTCCTGAAAACACTTGCTTAAATAGCTGGAGCTGCTGAAACCAACTTTCTCAGTAATTTCAGCAATCGAAAGGTTCTCATTCAGAATAAGCTGTGCCGCTCTTTGTAAACGAATGTTCCGGATAAAAAGGCTTGGAGACTGATCTAATAAGGTAATGAGTTTCCTGTAGAGTCCGGTTCTTTCCATACATAGATCACGGCTGAGTTGTTCCACCGAATAGCCCGGAGTGTGAATATGTTTCTCAACCTGTTCGATTGCCCGGGTTAAAAACTCAGTATCGGCGATACTAAGTTTGACTTCCGGCGGCGACGTATATGTCTCTGGTTCACCTCTTTTACTGACAGTGAACTTCTGCTTTTCTTCATATTGATTGCATTGATCTACCAGGTTCCGGATTCGCAGCAGAAGGATGTCTTCTTTGTGACGGCGTTCAAGCTTTTTCTGTTCGGAAAATAAATACAGCTTGATAGATGATACGAGCAGCAGGATAGAGAGTGCTGCATAGACGATGCAGGCAGTTGTGGTTTTCCACCAGGGTGCATAAATGATAATGCTCAGTGTAGCTGGGGCGCCATACCACCGGCGGCTATTGTCTGTTGCCATCACCTTGAGCATGTACTTACCCGGGGGCAAATTCGTGTAAGATATTCTCAAAATTCCGTCTGCCCCGTTTTTTTCACCAGGTCTATCTAAAGGAGTCTCGTGCCATCTGTCGTCAATCCCGGATAGCTGGTAGCGATAAACAGTTTGCGCTTGGTTCCGGTAGTTGAGGGCCGAAAATACAAATGATAAAAAGTTTTGATCATAAGAAAGTTGTATTTCGTTCGTGTACGGAGCTGTTTTTGAAAGTATGATCCGTTTATCGTACGCGCTGTCGGGGATGACCACTTGTCCATATAGCATCAGCTCCGTAAAAACCGGCTTGAGCGGGATAGGAGAGGAGAAGATTTGCCGGGGCGGTAAGACGTTAAATCCGTCTATTCCTCCAAAGTATAGTGTTCCATCTGAAGCTTCGAAAGCTGCACCGTCTGCATACTCGCCATCCAGGGTGCCGTCATGCGGGTTAAAGTTGGAAAAACGTACTTCTTCTTTTTTATAATCAACCTGGATCTTTGAAATTCCATAGCTTGTTGTTATCCAGATGTTTCTGTTTTTGTCTTCCAGTATAGAATGAACAAAATTATTAGACAAGCCGTTGCCTGTATAAAATTTCCTGCTGGCCTTCCTTCCCGGAATGAAGAGTTCCAACCCATCCTGTGTACCGCCCCAAACCCAGCCATGTGCATCTTTACAGAGGCTGGTGTAAGTTCTGTTCTGAAATATATGATCCTGTTCCTTCTGTGCCAGTTTTATCTGAACGTCTTTGGGCAGTGATGAAAAAGGCTGTGAATGCAGTACTTTCGTGTTTTTTATATGAGGCTGATATTTATAGTATCCCGACTGACTTCTCATATATATATCGCCTTTGGCATCTTCTGCAAACGACTGAACAATAACATCCTCAGGTGAATTTAAAAAAAGAGGCCTTTCTATTCGCATGAACTTATATCGCGCAGGGTGGTAATAAAGAAGACCACGGTTGAGGGTGCCGAGCCAGTAACCTCCCTGCTGGTCGAGAAAGATGGTGCTTACTTCCGTCGAAAGGTGGTGCCCATCGATGGTTTTAAGTACAGGGATGTAGTGTTTTTCCTGATTAGCCGGGTTGATCGTCCAGATTCCCTTCGGGCAGGTTATATATGCTATTTCCTCCGGAGTGATCATCAGGGTATTCAGGGTATAATCTTTCCTGAGCAATTGACTCCATTTTCTGTTTCCCGGATTGAAATAGAATAATCCCCCTATTTTTCCATTTCGCAATTGGTAGAAGCCCTTTTTACCTTTTACCACCAGGGATGTCCTTTCATAGAGGTTCTGTTCGCTCCCGGGATAGGCAGCTGCGCTGTATAACTGTTTTCGGGTTCCTATTTCATAACATACAACCTGACCGGAGCTGTAGAATAAGTATAGATGGTTGTTTTCTGTGGCCAGGTCCTGTAAATTGCCTTTGTTGTGTGGGAGATCGAATTTTCTGTCAGAGCCTGAAAGCCGGAGCCCGTCTGCATTCAGCAACCACATCCGGTATTGATTATCAATATAAAAGTCTTCAACCGGATTCTTTATTCCCCTGTGTTTGAAATAAGCCTGTAAATTGGAAATGTACTTTGATTTACGAAGATCAATGCACATCAGTTTCTGATAATCTTTGATCCACAACAGGGAATCCCCTTCCTGGTAGACCCGGTAAAATCCCAGGTATTTTTCAAGATGATAAATATGTTCAGATGTCCGGTGGATGTAGGAAAAGCCTGCGCCATCGTAGACATTTACATTTCCGCTTGTTGTAAATACCATTCTGCCGTCCCGCAGTTGGGAAATGTAACGGATCTGATTATCACTAAGCCCATGTGATACGTTTACTGGTGTGTATACCACATCATTTGCTTTTAATTCAGAGCAGTAGAACAGGCAGGCGGAAAGAATTGTGAAAACAAAAGCATATTTAATCAGGAGTTTGAAACGTTGCATAGGCATTAGCTGGTACTCTTGTTATAATGGTCTTAATTACATCCATAACCCGGTTATAAATTACAAAAAGTAAATAATTATTGCCAATGTACAGGACGCCTGAAATTCAGGGAGGTACAGGTCTGACCTTGTCAAGCCCTGTACCTTCCCGGATTCGTTTCGGGTATTAATACCCCGGATTTTGCTGCAGATTTGAATTTGTTAGCCTCGCTGAGTTCGGTATGGGATAAAGATCCCTGTTCCTGTTCCTTGTTGCATCATGGGAAAACCAGGATTTGGAGCTAAATACGCAAAACCTTATCATGTCCTGCCTCCTGCGGCCTTCCTGTGTAAATTCCCAGCCTAACTCGTCAAGCAACCTGCCATACGTGATGTCTCCGCCGCCTTCCTGTGTTGACCTGTTCTCGTCACGACGGCCGTAATCATAAACGCTTCCGCCTTTCAGCTGATCGTCTGTTAC
>JBQGEO010000808.1:0-4826 GCA_052039655.1 Pararcticibacter sp. | reverse complement strand
TTAACGCTTGTGCTGTATACCTGAAGACTGCCTGTTACGACTGTCTCATTGTTCCGGTATCCCGGTGTTGTTACAAAGGTTTGGGATCGCAAGTTAACTTTTCTTTAAGTTTTAATATCACCGGAATATTTTGACTGAGATCAAACAATTCTATTCTTTCAGCTGATAGCTTTTTTACCAGGAAAACAGGAACATATTGCCCGATACGGTAACATCCCGATAGCTTTTGCCTGAAATTAGATTGCGTAAATGTGCCGTTGATATAAAGAGTATCGTGACTTACAACATAAACTCCTTTTGCGTATTCTTTCCACTCCCCTTTATTGAAACAATGATCATCGTAGTAGTTTACCTTAGACCTGGTGCTGATGGTGGCATAAAAAGAATCACAGGTAAATTTAAAGGAATGCTGGCTGTACTGAAGCAAGGTATCCATGAAAGCAGGAGGTTCCTCATTCCAGGAGCCCTGTAATTCAGCTGATCCCCGTCCCTGTACATTAGGATTAAACCGGCACGAACTCAGGATCAGTAACGCCAGGCAAAGAAATAGAAAATGGTAATGGTTGAACCTCATATAAAAAAATTCCCTCTCTCCCTTACGGAGAGAGGGAGTTTTAAAACTGTTTGTTTATTTTAATCCGCCGATCATGTCTTCGGGGCGAACCCACTGATCGAATTGTTCATTAGTCAGGAAGCCCAGCTCAAGAGCCGCTTCACGTAACGATGTCTTTTCTTTATGAGCCTTTTTGGCAATTTTAGCCGCGTTCTCGTATCCGATATGAGGATTAAGAGCAGTTACCAGCATGAGTGAATTTTCAACATGCCTTTTAATTCCGTCATAATTAGGCTCGATTCCGATTGCGCAATGGTCATTGAAAGACACACATACATCGCCGAGTAATCTTGCCGACTGAAGGAAGTTCGCAGCAATAACAGGCTTAAATACATTCAGTTCGTAATGACCGTTAGACCCGCCGATAGTGACCGCAACATCATTACCCATCACCTGGGCTGCCACCATTGTCATTGCTTCATTTTGTGTAGGATTAACCTTTCCAGGCATGATAGAAGATCCTGGTTCATTTTCCGGGATGAAAATCTCTCCGATTCCTGAACGGGGGCCGGAAGCCATCATTCTGATGTCGTTGGCAATTTTCATCAATGCTACTGCCAGCTGTTTCAATGCTCCGTGCGATTCTACCATTGCATCATGAGAAGCAAGTGCTTCAAATTTATTTTCTGCCGTTCTGAAAGGAAGCCCGGTGAATTGTGCTATGTAATCAGCAACTTTAACATCATAACCCTTAGGGGTATTGATTCCCGTGCCAACTGCAGTTCCACCCAGTGCAAGCTCTGCCAGATGATCAAGAGTATTCTTGATAGCCTTCAGTGCATGATCCAGTTGTGATACGTAGCCGGAGAATTCCTGTCCCAAAGTCAGCGGCGTTGCATCCATTAAATGCGTACGTCCGATCTTTACAACATCTTTAAACGCTTCCGCTTTCGCTTTTAATGTGTCTCTCAGTTTCTCTACACCGGGAATAGTAACCTCAGTCACCATTTTATAGGCAGCAATATGCATTGCTGTCGGATAAGTATCATTTGAAGACTGGGATTTATTTACATCATCATTAGGATGTATGAATGTTTTTCCTTCCCCAAGTTTATTTCCCTGAAGTACGTGTGCCCGGTTAGCAACCACTTCATTCACGTTCATGTTAGACTGGGTTCCCGATCCCGTCTGCCAGATGACAAGCGGAAACTCGCCGTAGAGTTTTCCTTCCAGGATTTCATCACATACTTTAGCAATAAGATCGCGCTTTTCGGCAGGCATAACACCGCAATCTGTATTGGTGTATGCAGCTGCTTTTTTCAGATACGCAAACGCATCTACTATCTCTTTCGGCATCGAGGCTTCGGGCCCTATTTTAAAGTTGTTTCTTGAGCGTTCAGTCTGAGCTCCCCAGTATTTGTCTGCAGGAACCTGTACTTCGCCCATTGTGTCATGTTCTATTCTGAAATTCATGATTTTAGGGTTTTTTGATCGCACAAACTTATATAAAAATGTTCAATATGCGTTTTTCGAAACGTGATATTAGAACAAATTTTGTCATGATTTAAGTCATGTTTTTGATACGGAATGAAGAGCCCGGCTTCCCGCCCTGGAACTATGACCAATACCGGCCCCTGATTCCTGGTGAGTCATAACTACTGATTAAAGGGGATGATGATATTATTGTGCTATCTGCCCAATGCGTCGGCGGCTCCGGGAAAGCAGAAGAAAGGATTGTTTAAAACTCTTTTAACCTGCTTTTGTAATAATTTCTGATTTTCGCCTTTTAATATAGAATTAGCTTAAGTAATATGACCCGTTTCTGTGTTGTCGCTCTTAGTTTACTTTGTTCAGTCATTACCTGTACTTCCTGTTCATCCGATAAAAAAAATAAAGGCGAAAGGACGGTTGAAGATGATAAATCGGATAGCCTTCTTTTGGTATATGACAGCAAAAAGGCCGATAAGCGGATAGATGATTTTATGCAGAACCTGCACCGCAAAAGAGGATTTAACGGAAATGTCCTGGTAGCAAAGAAGGGGAAGATTATTTATCAGAACGCTATAGGCTGGGCTGATTACCTGCACCGGGACAGCCTGAAGATTAATTCCGTATTTGAGCTGGCTTCGGTTTCTAAACCGATGACTGCCACCGCCATATTAATGCTGGTTGAACAGGGAAAACTTAAGCTCGACCAAACAGTGAACGACTTTTATCCCGATTTTCCCTATCCGGGAATTACTATCCGCATGCTCCTTTCTCATCGTTCGGGCTTAATGAACTATGTGTATTTTGTAGACCGGCTGTGGAAAGCTCAGAAAAAAGATGAAAGCAAAGGGATCACCAATGACGATGTGATGAAGCTCATTGCACAGAATAAGCCTGCTCCATACACCAGGCCAAACGTGAAGTTCCATTACAATAATTCGAACTTTATGATCCTGGGAGCCATTATTGAGAAGGTTACCGGAATAAGGTATTCCCAGTTCATGAAAGAGAATGTCTTTAAACCATGCGGTATGACAAATACAGCAGTTTATTCGAAGTCTGAATATGAGAAGATCCCGGTTGACGTGGTAGGGCACGACAGGACATGGCGGTATTCCGTTGTTCAAAACTTCCTTGATGGCCCTGTGGGAGATAAAGGAATTTATAGTACTGTACACGACCTCTTGTTATTTGACCGCAGCCTGTTAAAGGGAAAGCTGATTTCCAAAGCCTGGCAGGATTCTGCTTATACCGGGCATAATCCATTGGTAAGAGGCCATTTTAATTATGGTTATGGCTGGCGCATTTTTGAAGGAGACGGACATAAAGTAGTATACCACACCGGCTGGTGGCATGGTTTCAGGCATATTTATTTGCGTGATCTTACAGCGGATGTAACTATTGTGTTGCTTTGCAACCTAACAAACGGCAGCCTGTTACAGTTAGATGAGCTTTTTAAGATAGTGGGGATGCCAATTGTTAGAAAATCTGCTTATACAGGAAACGGAGATACATCAGAGGACTAGGGTTTGAAATCGCGTTATATTATTGTTGATTGATTTCTGGCAATTTTGTATGTTTAACAATTGTTGCAGATAGATACACTGAAATAGCCGTAGTGGTAAATACAATGGGTGAAAGAGGATAAACTATTCTGAAAAATCAGTAAACATACATTTAAAGGTCTAAGCCACAATGAGTAAGGTTTTTATTATTGATGATGATCCTATTCATCAGAGAATTGCGCAAATCATGATAGCCAAGCACATGATCTACGACGAGTATTCGAGTTATATGGACGCACCCAAGGCTCTTGAATATCTGGCAGATCATCAGGATAATACCCGGGACCTGCCTGATGTAATTCTTCTGGACTTAAACATGCCCGGAATGGATGGATGGGATTTCCTTGATCAATATGATAAGCTGCGTGCGGGTATCACCAAGGACATAAAGATTTTTATTGTGAGTTCGTCCGTGGATGAGAAAGACAAGCTCAGGGCCGAAACCTACCCTACAGTAAATGGCTTTATATCCAAGCCTCTTACTCCTCAGATTCTGCGTACCACGCAGTGAACATTTCAATAGCACTGCTGTTAATTTTAATATATCTGATTCAATATGTTTGATAAATTACTTCAGGTTCAGCAACAGGCTGATGAAATAAAAAAAAGGTTAGACGCTGTAACGGTAAGCGGAGAAGCAGAAGGCGGGAAGATCAGGGTTACTGCAACCGGAAACAAATACATAACTTCCATTCAGATCGACAATGAGCTATTCGGAGCTGCCGATAAAGAAGAGCTGGAAGAACTGCTTGCTGTTGCTGTAAATAAGGCGATAGAACAGGCAGAGAACGTGCATCAGTCTGAGATGCAGGCGTTGAGCCAGAATATGCTGGGCGGACTAGGAAATCTTTTCGGAGGACAATAATTCATTATAAAATGAAGGTAACTTATTACGGCCAGTCCTGTTTTCTTCTCGAGCTACAGGGCACGAAAATATTATTCGATCCATTTATAACCCCCAATGAACTTGCAAAAGACATTGATCCCGAAACCATAGAAGCTGATTTTATCCTGGTTTCCCACGGTCACTCCGATCATACAGCGGATCTTGTGCCTATAGCCAGCCGCACGGGTGCGACTGTTGTTTGCTCTTTTGAAATTGCAGAATGGCTTGGAACGAGAGGAGTGACCAATACTCACCCGATGAACCTCGGAGGGCAATGGTCATTTGAGTTCGGAAAGGTAAAAATGGTGTTCGCAGCTCATTCAAATTCACTTCC
>JBQGEO010000807.1:0-4133 GCA_052039655.1 Pararcticibacter sp. | reverse complement strand
CAGGGCCACCGATCCCCGGGCGAAAGAACTTGAAAGAAGGGTGATCCTTTCACAATACCTGATGGCCATTCAGTCTTCAGGAATGTACCCTCCCCAGGAAACCGGGCTTACTTATAACAGCTGGTTTGGTAAATTCCATCTCGAAATGCACTGGTGGCATGCTGTACACTTTGCATTATGGAACCGAATCGATCTGCTGGAACGTAGCATGGACTGGTATGCGAAAGCCTACCCTGTCGCAAAATCTATTGCCGGAAGACAAGGCTTCGATGGTGCCCGCTGGATGAAGATGACGGATCCTTCCGGAGCCGAAGCTCCTTCAAGCGTAGGATCTTTCCTCATCTGGCAGCAACCACACTTCATCTATATGGCCGAATTAATTTACAGGGATCACCCAACGGATGAAGTGATCAAAAAATATGGGTTCCTGGTAGAAGAAACGGCTAAATTTATGGCATCCTTTGCGACTTATGATCAGCAAAAAGACCGTTATTCGTTAAAAGGCATCATTGCTGCCCAGGAAACACACCGCGCTTCGGAAACCATCAACCCGCCGTTCGAGATCTCCTACTGGCACTATGCTATGAGCGTCGCTCAGAAATGGAGGGAAAGAGCAGGACAAAAACGGAATGCAGACTGGGACCGGATTATCGCTAAACTGCCTCCTCTAGCATCCAAAGACGGACTTTACCTGGCGTCAGAAAATGCAACAGATACATACGAGGACATCCGGTTCACGTCTGATCACCCGGCCGTATTAGGTGCGGTGGGAGTATTGCCTCAAAATAAACTCATCAGAAGTGATTACATGTCGAACACACTCAACTGGATAGTTAAAAACTGGAACTGGGAAGAAACATGGGGCTGGGATTACCCGATGCTGGCGATGTGCGCGGCCCGTTTAAATGAACCGGCGAAAGCTGTCGACGGCCTGCTGATGGATAAACGAACCAATACCTATCTCCTGAACGGCCATAATTACCAGGATGCGAGATTAAGGGTTTATTTACCCGGAAACGGAGGCCTGCTGACAGCAGTTGCCATGATGTGCGCGGGCTGGGATGGAAATAAAGCTCAAACACCAGGGTTCCCGAAAGACGGAACATGGAACGTGGTCTGGGAAGATCTGAAGCCAATGCCCTGATACGGGCTGGAAAAACATATCCTGAAGTGATTACTTTAAAAAATATAAAATGAAGAAAATAGTATTATTCCTGTTGGTTTGCATACACCTGGCTCCGGGACTTGAAGCGAAAGAGGTCTTCCCGGACGGCACGCCTGTCCCCGATTGGTTCCGTCAAAATAAGGCGGTTGATATTAAAACACTTGGCAAGATCTACCGGATCACCGATTATGGCGTTGTAAACGACAGCACCATCCTCCAAACAGAAAAGATCCAGTCGATTATAGACCAGGCTTCGGCAGCCGGAGGCGGAGTGGTTCTTATTCCAAAGGGGACATTTTTGAGCGGTGCCCTCTTCTTCAAAGCTAAAACGCATTTATTTATCGAAAAAGATGCCGTATTGAAAGGAAGCGATGACATCAGTAATTTCCCTATCCTTCCTACCCGGATTGAGGGCCAGAGCATTAATTATTTTGCAGCGCTTGTCAATGCTGACAGCCTTGACGGGTTTACGGTTTCAGGAGAGGGAACGATAGACGGAAATGGTTTACGATATTGGAAATCATTCTGGCTTCGCAGGAAGATAAACCCAAATTGCACTAATATAGAAGAACTTCGTCCGCGTTTGGTTTACATTTCCAACAGTAAGAATATACAACTCTCCGGGGTTAAACTGGTGAACTCGCCGTTCTGGACCACCCATTTGTATAAATGCGAAAATGTAAAAGTATCGGATCTCTATATTTTTTCTCCTCATCAACCGGTTAAGGCACCCAGTACCGATGCTATTGATATCGACGCCTGTACCAATGTCCATATCAGGAAATGCTACTTTTCAGTAAATGATGATGCCATTGCTCTAAAAGGAGGAAAAGGGCCTTTAGCCGACCAGGATAAAAACAATGGAGGAAACCGGAATATCATTATTGAAGACTGTACCTATGGTTTCTGCCACAGTGCGCTGACCTGCGGCAGTGAGGCTATCCACAACCGTAACATTGTTCTGCGCCGCTGTACTCTGAACAATGCCAAACGGCTGCTATGGTTGAAAATGCGTCCTGACACCCCTCAGAACTACGAATATATTTTAGTAGAGGATATTAAAGGAGATGCGCAAAGCTTTCTGTATGTGAAACCATGGACCCAGTTTTTCGATATGAAAGGACAAACAAGAAAGGCACCTTCCTCCTCCAGGAATGTTACAATGCGGAACATCACATTGAAATGTGATGTTTTTTTCGATGTCGTCCAATCAGAGCAGTATCAGCTTTCTGACTTTACTTTTGAAAACCTGGATATCCAGGCGGCGGCAGGCGCAGAGGTTCCGGCTGGTTATATATCAAACTTAACAATGAAAAAGGTGCAGGTAAACGGCAAGAAGCTAAAATAGCTCTGACCGATACCGTTTTACAGTTCTCCAGGCCGGAGAGCCCGTCACTTTGCCGGGGAAGTACAGGACAGTACTTCCCCGGTTTTTTTTTATTCTTGAGCCCTGAGCAAAAATTATAGACTATTATTTTCTATAAGCAACCAGTTAACCAGGATACGTGAGGATGAAATACTTGTATAGAATATGGGTACTTTTAGTGCTGTTACTGGCTGTCGGCCAGACTGTTTCAGCCTCCTGGCCTGAACCTAAGTTTTCCCATTATTCCACAGAAGACGGGCTTTCTCACGATGGTGTTCTCTGCATTACACAAGACAGGGAAGGATTTATCTGGTTGGGCACATGGGACGGGATCAACCGGTTTGACGGGAATAATTTTACCGCTTACAAATCCGAACCAGGCGACAGATCGGTACTAAAAAACAATAAAGTCAAAGACATAACGGAGGATGCGGCAGGATATTTATGGGTACTGACCTATGATAAAAAGGCCTACCGGTTCGACAAAAAGACAGAACAGTTCACAGCCATCACCCATTCTGTATCTGGAGAAAACTTAAGCAACCTGACGATTGAAAGAATTATTCCTTTATCAAACGGAGATACCTGGATGATCACATCGGACAGAGATGCCCTGTGCGTTTCGAACGGTCATGAAGATAAATTGCGGGTGATTCATTTCAACCAAGACAAGGACCTCAAAAGGATTAACTTTATTTATGAAGACAAACAGCGAAGAGTTTGGCTGGCGACCGGGCAGGGACTCGTCTGCTTAGTAAAACAAAACGAAAAATATGTATCGGGCTTACCAGGACATAAAAAATTACACTTTAATGGTTTAAACATCACGTCTGTCTCGGAAAATTCAAGTACCGTTCTTTTTGGCAGTTCCGGTGGCGTCCTGGTCGAATATCTGCCTGAAAAAAAAGCACTCATCTCTCATAAACTGGGAAATAGTGGAATTCATGACATCTGCCTCTCTAAATCAGGAGATATCTATGTCACAACAGGAGATCTGGGATTAGTTCTTTACAACAGAAAAACTACTTCTTTTCACCTGGTAGGTAATGAAAAACACCTTCGCCTCTATTCTATTTTCGAGGACTCCAGGGGAAACATCTGGCTGGAGGCCGAAAAAGAAGGAGTTTATAAATATTCACCGGCTAAACGAACCTTTAAATATTTCAATCACACAAAGGAAGACGGATCGCCTTACGGCAGGCCTACCGACGGAACCTATAAAGTATTTGAAGATGTAAATGGTGTGGTTTGGATAAGCATGAAGGGTGGAGGGTTTGGATATTATGACAGTGCACACGATGATCTGGCATATTTCTATAACCGGCCTGGTTCTCCTGACAAGTTATTCTCTAATAGTATCGTCTCTGCCTTTTCGGATAATAAGGGAGTACTTTGGTTTAGCTCCCGGAACGGGGGGCTAAACCGGGTAGTATTTCCTGCGGGTAACTTCAAACACCATGTATTGATGGAAGAATCGGGCAATAAATTCAATAACGAAGTACGCGCACTATTACAGGACCAGCGGGGAAAAATCTGGATCACTACCAAAAAAGGTAAACTATACGTCTACCAGAACGGAAAGGAGATCAAAGATATACTAAC
>JBQGEO010000806.1:0-6830 GCA_052039655.1 Pararcticibacter sp. | reverse complement strand
AGGAGGAGGCTTAACAGGTACCCAGGTTATCGACAGAGCACCATCTATGAGAGCCGGCATCTCAATGCGTGTGAATATGTTCGGGTATTTCGTACTCGAACCTTATTATGCATTTCCATTCTCGAGAAAGGATGTAAGCGGTGGAGTATTTGGGCTAACCTTCGCACCGGGATGGTAATCCACAACCTGGTGAATGAAAATCTTCCAATAAAAAAAGCGGCTTACGCCGCTTTTTTTATTCTCACAGGTACATGCTGCCGGTGTAATCCGGCAGAAAGGATCATATTCTCATAGTCGAGACCCAGGCTAAGATCCAGCCAGTCGGGATTTACTTCCCTCAATAACTTTTCCTTCTGAGCTCGTGTAAATTTACTTATTAAATTAAAGCGTTGCAGGGCAGCTTCCTCTGTTCTCAGTTCTTCAAAGTATACAAGACGGCTTAACTGACCGGGGCCGTCAAAAAACAAACTTGGCATTTGCCGGTAAAAGCTTATTGTTTTGAGAAGATCCGCACTCATCCCCACATGCAAAGAACTACGGTTCCTGTCAGTAATTATATATACATATCTTTTCATAACTAAAATCTTTATATTTGAGAATCTTTTTACTAACTTTATTGGCATAAAGATACTAACTGTTTTAGTAAAAACAAATTTATTTTAAAATGCGTAATATTTCTAACAACCTGCGGTATTTACGGAAGAGCAAGGGGCTTACCCAGCAGCAATTCGCTGACTTAATGGAAATTAAAAGATCACTGGTGGGAGCCTATGAAGAAGACCGGGCAGAGCCACGCTATGAATTGCTAAAAAAATTCGCAGAATTCTATGAACTAAGCATTGACGAACTGATCAACGAAAAGATAAATGAGAAATGGAAACCTGCTTCTAAAGCCAGCGCTTCCAACCTCCGGGTGCTAAGTATATCTGTAGATTCGCAGGACCGCGAGAACATAGAACTGGTGCCCGTAAAAGCAAGCGCAGGTTACCTTAACGGATACGCAGATCCGGAATTCATAAGCGAATTGCCCAAATTCAGTCTTCCCATTTTAAAGCAGGGCACTTACCGCGCATTTGAAATAAAAGGAGACTCGATGCTGCCTCTCCATCCGGGCACAGTTGTCATCGGCGAATACATAGAAAACTGGCTGGATGTCAAAGCCGGTGAGACGTATGTATTTATAACAAAGTCGGACGGCGTCGTCTACAAACGGGCAGGCAACCGTTTCCGTGAAAACAAGGGCATTAAACTAATTTCGGATAACCCGGTTTATGAACCCTACACTGTACAGGCTGAAGACATCCTGGAGGTATGGAAGGCGAAGGCATATATTTCGACAAATTTTCCGGAACCGACTCCCGAACCGAGCATGGAGAACCTTACTTCTATGCTTGCGCAGATGCAGAAATCAATATCTCAGTTAAAACAAGACAAAAATTAAATCCTGCTTAAACTATTTCCTGCAGACCAGTCTAATAGAAAAAACCAATCCATTATGAGAAAGAACTTTTTGTTCATCGCCCTACTTGCAGGTTCAGTATCTTTAAGTCAGGCGCAACCCAGGCAGATGGGTACACCGGAAGAAAGAGCCGAGAGGCAAACTGCCATGCTGGAAAAGCAGCTTAAGCTGACAGCAGACCAGAAAGCAAAAATCTACACCGTCATTTTAACTCAGGCCAAAGAAACAGACAGCCTCCGGACTGCTTCAAGAAATGCAGGAGAGGATCGTCAGGCCATGTGGTCAAAAATGCAGGAAATCCAGAAGAAACATAGCGGGAACATTTCTTCCCTCCTTACTGCCGACCAGAAAAAGACTTACGAACAGTGGCTGGAGGAAATGCGCAGCAGGCGCGGACGCGGCCCGGGAGGCCCCGGCGGCCAGCAGGGAAACTAGCGTTAAGTTATGTGTCGTAAGTCGTGAGTTATAAGTATCGACTGACAGGCACACTAAAAAGGTTTTATTATCAAATAATCGGGGATTATCAGCATACGAATTATTATATAATCCTTTATTATTAACAGTTCAGAAAAAAGCGGCACTTCCGGTCGCTTTTTTCATTATCAGGTGTTCCGGAACATCCTCTCCCACAGCCCCCGAAGCCCGTCAATCCCTCCATTTACTTTGTAGAATAATTTTAAGCCTTCGTTTTCATTTCTTGCTATATTTGCGATTATGAGTATTTTATCCAACCGAATTAACAACCTGTCCGAGTCTGCTACTATAAAAATGGCAAAGCTCGGTAGAGAATTAGCAGCAAAAGGCGTCAATGTCATTAGTCTGAGTTTAGGAGAAACCGATTTCTTCACTCCCGACTTCGTAAAAGACGCTGCGAAGAAGGCTATTGATGAAAATTATTCTTACTACTCTCCGGTTGCAGGCTATCCCGACCTGAGAAAGGCTATTGCCGGAAAATTGAAACGCGAGAATAACCTCGACTATAATTTTGATCAGATAGTTGTTTCCACAGGTGCTAAGCAGGCACTGACCAATGTCATTCTCTGTCTCGTTAATCCTGGCGATGAAGTAATTATTCCTACCCCCTACTGGGTGTCCTATTCGGAACTTGTGAAGCTCGGCGAAGGAGAGTCAGTTTTTATTGATACAACCCTGGAGAGCGATTTCAAGATCACTCCTGAAGAACTGGAGGCAGCGATAACTCCAAAAACAAAGCTGTTCATGTTTTCCTCTCCCAACAATCCGACAGGAACAGTTTATACCCGCGAAGAATTAGCCGGACTGGTGAAAGTGTTTGAAAAATATCCCGACATTTACATCCTGTCTGATGAGATTTACGAACATATTAATTTTATCGGCAAGCACACTTCAATTGCTGAGTTCGACAGCATTAAAGACCGGGTGATTATCATAAATGGCCTTTCTAAAGCTTACGCGATGACAGGCTGGCGTCTTGGTTTTTCAGCCAGCAGCAAAGAAATTGCGGATGCATGCGATAAACTCCAGAGCCAGGTAACCTCGGGAACCTGTTCTGTTACGCAGAGAGCCGGAGTTGCTGCTTACAGTGGCTCGCTCGAAAGTGTTGAAGAGATGCAGAAAGTATTCCTTCATCGCCGTGACCTCGTATATAATCTCCTGAAAGAAATCCCCGGATTGAAAGTGAACCTGCCCGGAGGCGCCTTCTACTTCTTCCCCGAGGTAAGTTCATTCTTCGGAAAAAAGACGGAAGATGGAGAAGTGATTGGTAATGCAGATGAACTCGCCCTCTACCTTCTTAATAAAGGACACGTGGCAGTAGTAAGCGGAGATGCCTTTGGCGATCCCAACTCGATCCGTATCTCTTATGCAGCATCAGAAGAAAAATTAAAAGAGGCCGCAGCACGCATTAAAAAAGCATTAGCAGAGTTGAAATGAGTGAATTATTCAGTCGGTTTAGTGGTCTGAATATACTTATTATCGGCGATGTGATGATGGATTCATACCTCTGGGGAAAAGTAGACAGGATTTCCCCGGAGGCTCCTGTCCCCGTAATCTCTGTCAGGAAGAAAGAGAACCGCCTTGGGGGGGCAGCAAATGTAGCCTTAAACATTCAGGCTTTAGGTGCTACTCCCCTTATCTGTTCTGTTATCGGAACAGACAGCGAGGGCGATACATATCTGCACCTGATGGAAGAACAGGGCCTTCCGACAGAAGGTATAATCCGTATCGGTGGCAGACCGACAACCGTTAAAACACGTGTAATAGGTCTAAATCAGCAGATGTTGCGGATAGATGCAGAAACAGATGAAGAATTGATCCCATCTGAGACAGATCTTCTGCTGTCTGAAATCCAAACTATCCTCCGGAACCGGAAGATCGATGCCATTATATTCGAAGATTACGACAAGGGTGTAATTACACGGGACCTTATCACAGCCGTAGTATCAGAGGCTAACAAAAGAAATATTATCACAACTGTCGATCCTAAAAAGCGCAACTTCTTATTTTACAAAGGCGTAACACTCTTTAAACCGAATTTGAAAGAACTTCGGGAGGGTCTTAAAATGGACATTGACCCTACTCAGCCCGGAAGCCTGGAAAAAGCTGCGGAGAACCTGCGGTCAGAACTGGGCTGCGTAATGGTGATGGTGACCCTTTCAGAGCTCGGTGTATTTATGATGTCGCACAATGGAGAAAAGATCATGCCTGCGCACATCCGTAAAATCGCCGATGTTTCAGGAGCAGGAGACACCGTTGTGGCAACTGCAACACTTTGCCTGGCCGCCGGCCTTGATGAGTTCAAAACCGCTGCAATCGCCAACCTCGCCGGAGGCCTTGTATGCGAGCATGTCGGCGTCGTATCCATAGATAAAGAGCGCCTGATGAGAGAAATGCAATGAGGGTTATGAATTATGGGTTATGAGTGGTGAGTAATAAGTTACATTGTGAGTTATGAAGGCAGAGCTGAGAGTTGGGTTTATAAACTTGAGGTCGGTTATCAACCATCCACATTGCCAACACTCATAACCCGTAACTCTTAACCCCTAACTCATAACTCATAATTCATAACCCATAACTCTCATCACTTACTCCTTATCGCCTCCACCGGATCAAGCCGGGAGGCCATAAAGGCCGGGATGATCCCGGAAATAAGGCCGATACTTGTCGATAGTATAAACATTAAGACCACCTTCCCTGCATCTACAACAATAGCGAGATCTGATACCAGTTTCACGATAAAAGCGAGGCCGTAAACAATCATAAGCCCTATAGCTCCACCCATCAGGCAAAGTAAAATAGCTTCAATCAGGAACTGCAAAAGGATAAAATAATTCTTAGCTCCCAGAGATTTCTGAATACCGATAATGTTCGTCCGTTCCTTCACCGACACAAACATGATATTAGCAATTCCGAATCCCCCGACGAGAATAGAAAAGATACCGATAGCAAAGCCCGCTGTATTCAGAACCTTAAACATGTCGTCGAGACCGGCTGTCAGGATAGTGGATTTGTTAAGAGCAAAATTATCTTCCTTAGTAGGGCTCAGCCGCCGGATAGACCGCATCAGTCCCCGCAGCTCGCTTTCCACTTCATCTACAGGCATCCCCGCTTTTCCCTTTACAGATATCTGCGGGTCGTATTGTTCGTCCTGAACATTGATAACATTCCTGGCAAAGTTCAGGGGCAAAAGAACCGTCTTATCGGCAGAAGTACCCAGCATATCCTCCCCTTCTTCCTTAAATACACCAATAATGGTTACCCTTCTTCCCATCACTTTAACCACCTTTCCTACCGCATCCTGGTTGGGAAGCAAGCCATCGGCTATAGAATGCCCCAGAACGGCAACCGCTGCACCCGTCCGGGATTCAGCATCAGAGAAATAACGTCCTGCTTCAAGCTCGAAGTTCCAGGTTTTATAATAATCATGCGTAACCGCAGAAACCTGCGCTCCTTCAACAGAATTGCTTTTGTAGGTAATCGTCCTGTTTCCTGCATACACAAAATAAGATACAGCTTCTGCACTGGTAGCCCTCTCCTGCACTTTCTGAAAATCCCGCAGGGTTGGAGTGGGACGGTTCATGTATTTCCACCATGCGTAATCCCCCCCGAATTGCCAGGGCCACTTCTGAATATAGATGGTATTGCTTCCCAGTTTATCAACACTGTTCTGGAGATTATTCCTCAGCGTATCCACAGCCGAAAAAACACCGATAATAGTCATGATACCGATGGTTATTCCGATGAGTGACAAGAAGGTACGTAATTTATTCTGCCTTAGAGACGAGAAGGCAAAGTTAAAACTCTCACTTATAAGCCTGAGAACTATCATGCTTGTTAGATGATGAAAATGAAAAACTGTTACAAAAATGAAAATAAAGTATAAACGCTTTCAAAGGAGGCTTTATCCCGCTCTTTAATCCGTTGCAATTCCCGCGCAAATGAAAACAAACTCTGGTAATATAAGGTATTAGAATTAATTTTCACTAACTTTGCGCCCTAATTATTTTAAGATATATGAAATTATCCCAGTTCAAATTCAATTTACCAGATTCTCTAATTGCTCATAATCCTTCAGATCAGCGCGATGAAGCACGATTAATGGTACTTGACCGAAATACTGGAGCTATCGAACATAAAATATTCAAAGACGTCCTGGATTATTTTACTGAAGGCGATGTCATGATCCTCAACAATACCAAGGTATTTCCGGCAAGAATGTACGGAAACAAGGAGAAAACCGGAGCAACGATAGAAGTATTCCTGTTACGTGAACTTAATAAAGAATTACGTTTGTGGGATGTTCTGGTTGACCCGGCAAGAAAGATCAGGGTTGGGAATAAACTTTATTTCGGGGATGACGACCTCCTGGTAGCTGAAGTAGTTGATAACACCACATCCCGTGGCCGCACAATCCGCTTTCTCTTCGACGGAACGGACGAAGAGTTCAGAAGGAATATCGAAATCCTGGGAGAAACGCCTCTTCCGAAATACATTAAAAGAAAAGCGACGCCTGAAGATAAAGAAAGATACCAGACTATCTTCGCCAAACACGAAGGAGCTGTTGCAGCACCTACGGCAGGCCTGCATTTCAGCAGGGAACTGATGAAACGCCTCGAACTGAAAGGTGTCGACTTTGCAGAGATCACTTTACACGTAGGCCTTGGAACATTCCGCCCCGTAGAAGTTGAAGATCTCACCAAACACAAAATGGACTCCGAACAGTTCATCATTGAACAAAAAGCAGCGGACACTGTAAACAGGGGAATCGAAAATAAAAAACGAATTTGTGCGGTAGGTACCACCTGCATGAGGGCAATTGAATCGTCTGTGTCGGCAAGCAAAAGCCTGAAAGCAGTGAATGACTGGACAAGCAAATTTATCTTCCCTCCATACG
>JBQGEO010000805.1:0-6773 GCA_052039655.1 Pararcticibacter sp. | reverse complement strand
CTATCTTATTGTAGAGAGTCGTGCGATCTATGTTAAGCAATTTAGCTGCCTGCGACTTGTTGTATTTCACTTTCCTGAGAGTCTCAATGATCAGCTCTTTTTCGTTTGCCTCGTTGATCGCTTTAAGATCGGAACCAGACGGTTTTGAAACCTGATTAACGGAGCTTATCATTTCGTCCGGCAGAGCTTCTACACCAGCTTCTTCTCCTTTCGTGAGCAACACCATCCTTTTAATCACGTTTTTAAGTTCCCGCAGGTTACCCGGCCAGTCGTATTTCATTAGAATTCCACTTACTTCGGGTGAAAGCCGTTTAACATTCCGGTCGAGTTCTGTGTTAGCGAGGTCGATAAAATGCTTTATAAATATCGAGAGATCGTTTTCCCGGTTTCTGAGCGCAGGGACCTGGATTTTAAACTCATTCAGGCGGTGATAAAGATCTTCGCGGAAATCCCCTTTGCTGACTGCGCTTAATAAATCTTCATTGGTAGCAGTGATGATCCGTACATCTACTTTTATCCGGTTGTTGCTGCCAAGCGGCTGAATGACCCTTTCCTGTATGGCCCTCAATAGTTGAACCTGAACATCGTAGCTGAGATTGCCAACTTCATCAAGGAAAAGCGTTCCGCCGTTTGCTGCTTCAAACTGGCCTTTTTTGTCCTGCAGGGCTCCGGTGAAAGCGCCTTTTATATGCCCGAATAATTCACTCGCCGCAAGATCTTTGGATAAAGATCCGCAGTCGATAGCGATAAACGGCTGATCCGTTCTTTTACTCGCCTTATGAATCGAACTGGCTACATATTCTTTTCCCGTTCCACTTTCCCCCTGGATGATGATCGTCATATCAGTGGGGGCGACGAGTCCGATATATTCGTGAAGTTTCCTGGATGCTTCGCTCTCTCCTTCTATAAACGGCGATGGCGAACTTTTTCGTTTAGGTTGAGCCGGCTCTTTTTCTTCGAGAGCTTCGTTCAGAATCATGCTGAGTTCATCGGGGTTCACCGGCTTGGTGATGTAATCGAAAGCTCCTGATCTCATTGCCCTCACTGCAGTTCTTACATCGTTGAAGCTGGTCATGATAACTGCTGGAACCTGTTGTCCTTTTTCTCCGGCTGCAGACAATACCTGAAGTCCATTTCCATCAGGAAGGCGATAATCAAGCAAGAGGAGATCGAATTGTTTCTGATCGAGTGCTTTTATACCGCTCTTAACATCATATTTAGCTACAATTTTATGCCCTTTTTTTTGTAAATAGTTTTCAAGGATCAGGGAAAATGTTGTATCGTCTTCAACCAGTAAGATATCGGCCATATTAGAAAGGGGCTATTATACCCCGTGACAAAAATAAGAAAAGCTGTATATTAATCGGGATAAGCCGAAAAAAATGGGGGGCATAAAATATGCACCCCATTTCAGAATTTTTAAGCAGCATAGCGCTGCTGAAGTGACTCAATATTCTTAAGGCAGTCTCTGACACCATTTAATTGTACGAGCAGGATTTCCCTGACCTCTGTCTGAAGTTCCGGATCTTCCAGCGCTTTTGAATAAGACTCTACTGCTGCTTTTTCGCCTGTAACACAAGCTTCCAGTATGGCTTTGTTGTCGTTGGCGGTCAGCATTGTCTTGATCTCCATCCAGGCCCTGTGAAGAACGCCCAGCGGTCCTCCGATCTCATTATCCGGATCTGCGTTGCACTGATGGATACACTTCTTTAGTTCCATCTCAAAACCTGCCCGCTGGATTGAGTAGGTCGAGAAGAGCGCTTTAAGTTCATCTGAGTCAGAATTTTGAGCAGCAGTTTTATATCCTTCTTTTCCATCATTACAGATAGAAAGAAGATGTTTTAAATTGGCTACTGTTCTTTCATTCGTGTTTTCCATAAATTTTTCAGGCTATTCTTTTTCGCTACCTGCAGATTCGTTAACAAAGCTTTCTGCGATTTGTGTTAACTTCACATCTGTGTTCTTTTCTTCGTTCAGTGTTTGCTCAAGAAGATTTGCTGCCTCTGTAAGTCCAAGGGTATTAGCGAGGGTGCGAAGAGTGCCGTAAGACGCTATTTCGTAGTGTTCGATTTTTTGGGCAGAAGATATAATAGCCGCATCGCGGGTCATACTTCCAGTTTCGGTTTCCTCCAGCATGGTTTTGCCTTCTTCCACGAGCCCTTCCATGGCTTCGCATTTTTTACCCGCAGCTTTTACTCCCAGTATTTCGAAGACCTGTTCGAGTCTGACTATCTGATTTTCCGTTTCGGTTAAATGTTGCTCGATAGATGTTCTCAGCTCATCAGAAGTAGCTCCTTTTGCCATCTTAGGAAGTGCTTTTGCCAGGTGTTTTTCAGCCCAATAGATGTCTTTTAACTCATCTTTAAACAGGTTTTTTAACCCCGACTCTTCCATTTGCATGTTGCTTGTCTTTGATTCTTGTTTTTTCATGGTATTTAGTTTTAAGGTTGTTTTACGTGTTACCAGGGGAGGTGATAAAGAGTTTTTGTAAAGTTTAACTTGATTTTTGAAACCTTTTAAATGTGCAAAAACGTATACAGGACTGAGCGTTGTGCGGCGGTTGAACGCCGGAATAATGATTAGATACCAGGTGTTTGTCGATTAACAGCTTTTTTTAGCCGTAAATTGACTTATGTCATAGTATTCATGAATAGCAAAGACTAAATTTGATACGATGAACATGATGAAGGTTTTGTTGGTCTGTGAAAAGACAGAAGATGTTCTTTTACTTGAGACATTATTAAAACGTGATAATGTTGAACTGGTGAAAACCTCCAGTGTTGCCGAGGCTCTTAAAGTCTGTTCGGAGGATAGTATCGCTATTGCAGTTGTGGATCTTGAGATGGCTGAAATGACCGATCTGTCGGTTGTTAAAAATATTAATAGTGTCAGTTATTTGAAGGATATGTCTTTTATATTTCTGACTACGAATCTGATTGGTTCGCGCAATACGTTTAACCGGTTTTCTGTTGGCCGGGTTGATTATTTATATAAGCCTTTAAATCCGGATATCGTCAATGCTAAATTTGATCTTTTTGTTTCATTAGTGAGGCTTAAGACCGAGCTCGAACAGCAAAAGGCAGAGGCTGGAAGGTTTCAAAATGAACTTACGCTTCTTAAGGACAGGTGTGTTCCGGAGAGGAAGAGTGTTCGCAAGGAGCTTAGCAAGTTTGAAAATCTTCGTATACTGGTGGCGGAAGATAATTCCATCAGCCAGTTTATGATAAAAAAGGTGTTGTCTGCCTGGAATATTGATGTAGATATAGTAGATAACGGCGAGATGGTACTTGCGAAAGTAAATGAGAATAAATACGATCTGATCCTGATGGATACCTATATGCCTGTGATGGGCGGATTTGAGGCGACCAGGATAATAAGATCGCAGCAGACGGATGAAATTAACAGGATTCCGATCATTTCACTAACAGCGTCTATCCTGGAAGAAGAAAGAACTGAGGCGCTGAGATCTGGAGCTAACGAAGTTCTCACAAAGCCCTTTGATCCGGAAATTCTGCATAACCGGATAGCAAAATATACGCGAATAGGCGGTATTGCATAGTGAATTAACTTTTTTCTCGTTTTTGTTTATCTGCATCTTTCAGATAAACAATGAGATATGTTTTTTATTTAATCTTTTCAAAAAAAATATTGGAAGATATGTGAAGAAAACGTACTTTTGCATTCCAAATTAATTAATCCTATGCGGAAGTGGCGTAATTGGTAGCCGCACCAGACTTAGGATCTGGCGCCGAGAGGCGTGGGGGTTCGAGTCCCTTCTTCCGCACTTAATTCCCTCCGCAGAGCGGGGGGAATTTTTGTATAGAGCTAAATGAATTAAATGTCGCAAAATGAATATCACACAAGAGAAAATCGATAACCTGAACACTGTAGTTAAAGTAAGTATTAAACCTGAAGACTACCGTGATAGGGTTGAGAAGGCTATTAAGGTCCAGGCGAAGAAGGCTAAACTTCCTGGTTTCAGACCCGGTATGGTGCCGTCTGCACATATTAAAAAGATGTACGGCAAAAGTATACTGGTTGATGAGATAAATAACCTCCTGAACGATTCTCTTACAAACTATATTACTGAAAGTAAACTCGATGTTCTTGGGCAGCCGCTTCCTAAGGTAGATGAAAGCAAGGAGTTTAACTGGGATTACAATGACGACTTCGAGTTTGACTACGAGATTGGGCTTGCTCCTGAGTTCGAACTGGATTTTTCTTCAGCTGATAAGCTTGTATATTACAATATCCAGGCAGATGAAGAAACACTTCAATCAAGGATCAAAAACCTGAGAAAAAGTTATGGCAAAATGTCAAATCCGGAAGTTTCGGCAGATGATGATGTTCTTTATGCCCAGTTGACGCAATTATCTCCTGATGGCTCTGTTTTTGAAGATGGAATAAGCAGCACAGCTTCTGTGAGACTCGACCAGATAAAAGACGAAGAGATCAAGAAGTCGCTAACCGGTCTTAAAAAGGATGATGTTATTGAGTTCGATGTTCAGAAGGCATTTGATGGCGATGCATTTCAGGTTTCGAAGCTCCTGAATATTTCTGAAGAGGATGCCCGTGAGCTTAAATCGAAATTCAACCTTACTGTTAAGAATGTTAACAGGCTGGAAGAAGCTGATCTGGATCAGGAGTTTTTCGACAAACTGTTTGGTGCTGGGGTGGTAACGAGTGAAGAAGAGTTTGTGGAGAAAGTCCGCGCGGAAATCGAATCTATGATGGCGCAGAATGCAGACCAGAAACTGCATAATGATATTGTAAAGTTCGGACTTGAAAAGTTTCAGCTTGAGCTTCCTGATGAATTTCTGAAACGCTGGCTGAAGGCTACTAATCAGAATCTGACAGATGATGAGCTGGAAAAAGGGTACGATGACTTTGCCCGTAATTTGAGATGGACTCTCATTGAAAACAAGGTTATCACTGCAAACAGCCTTGAAATTAAGTATGAAGACGTCTTTGAAACAGCAAAACAACGATTAGATGCTCAGTTCAAGATGTATAGCCCTCAGGCTCTTCCTGAAGATCAATTGGCACAGTATACTGTTCAGTTTTTACAGAATAAGGAGAATGCGAACAAGATATTTGAAGAGGTGAAGACTGCGAAAGTGCTTGATTTCCTGAAAACTGTTGTTACATTAGATAAGCAGGATATAGAATATAGCAAGTTTCTGGAACTGAATTAAAAGATATTGGTTATAAGTGGTACTTATGCCATTAATCTTTTACAGAATTATTACCGGCATTGTACATGAATTAAATTAACTTAGTAACCATATAACTTTTAATCGAATGAATATTGATAAAAACGAATTTCGTAAATACGCAGTTAAACATCACCGCATCGGCAGTCAGCATGTAGATAGTTTCATTGCCAGGGTTGAAAAAAACGCTCTTCCTATGTCAATGACTCCTTATATTATCGAGGAACGTCAGCTGAATGTTGCGCAGATGGATGTTTTCTCGAGATTGATGATGGATAGAATTATCTTCCTTGGGGATGCTATTTATGATAGTAATGCGAACATCATTCAGGCTCAGTTGTTGTTTCTTCAGTCGACTGATGCAAAACGCGATATTCAGATTTATGTGAACTCTCCCGGAGGGTCGGTGTATGCCGGCTTAGGAATATATGATACCATGCAATATATTTCGCCGGATGTGGCAACAATCTGTACAGGTATGGCTGCTTCAATGGCTGCTGTTCTCCTTTGCGCGGGAGCTGCCGGTAAAAGAGCTGCATTATCTCATTCAAGAGTAATGATTCATCAACCTCTTGGAGGAGTGCAGGGGCAGGCATCTGACATCGAGATTACAGCTCGCGAAATTTTAAAGCTGAAGAGAGAGCTTTACGATATTATTTCAAGTCACTCGGGACAGGAATATCAGAAAGTTCACGATGCTTCTGACAGGGACTATTGGATGATTGCAAGTGAAGCCAAGGAATTCGGAATGATTGATGAAGTCCTTGGGGAAAACAAAGTAAACAATGAGTAAAAGTTCAAAAGATATAAAATGCTCTTTCTGCGGTTCGGGTAAGCAGGATACACTGATGCTTATAGCAGGGCTAGATGCACACATATGCGATAAATGTGTTGCCCAGGCTAATCAGATTCTTGCGGAAGAACTGTCTACCAGAAAGAGTAAAACTGCTCATTCGGCGCTTACACTGATGAAGCCGCTTGAGATAAAGAGTCATCTCGACCAGTATGTAATAGGTCAGGATGATGCTAAAAAGGTTTTATCTGTTGCTGTTTACAATCACTATAAGAGATTAAACCAGAAGATTGAGAAAGACGAGGTTGAGATTGAGAAGTCTAATATCATCATGGTTGGCGAAACAGGAACCGGAAAGACCTTACTGGCTAAAACTATTGCTAAAATCCTTCATGTTCCTTTTTGTATCTGCGATGCAACTGTGCTTACAGAGGCTGGGTATGTGGGAGAGGATGTTGAGAGTATTTTGACCAGGCTTCTTCAGGCTGCTGATTATGATGTAGCGGCGGCTGAGAGGGGAATCGTCTATATTGATGAGGTTGATAAGATTGCCAGGAAGAGCGATAATCCATCTATTACAAGGGATGTATCGGGTGAAGGTGTGCAGCAGGCGCTTCTTAAGATCCTGGAAGGAACTATTGTAAATGTTCCCCCCCAGGGAGGACGCAAGCACCCTGATCAAAAGATGATAGCGGTGAACACGAATAATATTCTGTTTATTTGCGGCGGAGCTTTTGATGGAATTGAGAAAAAGATTGCTAATCGTC
>JBQGEO010000804.1:0-4575 GCA_052039655.1 Pararcticibacter sp. | reverse complement strand
GGTTAAACGCTTCAGCAGGATCGTTAGCTTTTACAGGAGGGATATTATTTGGCATAAACTATTAAGCAGAAAGTTAAAAGTTGAGAGTCCAAAGTTAGAAATACATCTTAAACTTTGATACTTTTACTTTTAACTTTCTACTTTACACTTTCAACTTTTTACTTTCAACCCCTATGCTCCAACTTTCTTCTTTACATCAGAAGGAACTCCTTTCTTATTAAGCAGAATGCAGGTGGTTTTATACTTTACAAAGTTTTTGGTAACATAGAGGTAGCCTTTATAGTCATTCGCCGTGCCCCATGAATTCTTCACAATATAATACTCTTTACCATCCTGATCTTTAGCCAGGCCTACGATATGCATTCCGTGATCGTCGGTGGTATTGTAGTTATCAATCGCCTGCTGCCTTAACTCGGGTGTGATAGTCTTTTCTGGTTTCGGTCCTTTAAACATGTCAGCCTTTTGCTGATCCGTCATATCGTCAAATTCTGTCTGAGGTACATAGGCGACGCCATTCTTCCAGCTGAAGCCCTTCTCACTGACATCCGTAGCCCAGGCGATAGTATAGCCACTTTTCAGAGCGTTATCGATGATATCAGTCAATTCATTTATCTGTACATTGTAAACCTGATCAAACGACCAGTTATCCGGGAAGAGAAGAGGTGTTTTCTTATAGTAGGGCTGATCTGTGAAAGAGGAAAATTCCATATACTCATCAGGGTTTATACCAACAAGGTCTTTTGCAAAACTCTGGGGAGTATATATCTTGCCATTATAGGTGAAAGATTCGGGAACTTTTCCCAGGTAAGCATCTATTGCAGCGGTATATGCAGTGAGCCAGTTTGGGGTGAGCTGGCCGTTAGGGTTCTTTACAACAGCCTCAAGCATCGCCTGAGTCATTGCAGCCATTTCTGCGAACTTGTTTTTATTCGTTCCATAATTCAGACCAGAATAAACACTTTGCGGCAGTGCTCCGTATTTCCTGTACATATTGATGACATCATGTGATGAACCGCCGTCTCCCAGGCTCACGGCACCATGCATCCTGACATAATTTTTAGCTTTTTCAATATAAGTGCATCGTGCGGAGTAGATCTGCGAAAGCTCAATAGGCTTTTTACCCAGTTTAATCATTTCAGATTCAAGAAATGAATTGGTTGAATAACTCCAGCATGTACCCGAAGATCCCTGGTTTTTTACAGATGTATTTTCGAGGTTGATAACATCTGTGAACTTAAAACCATCCCTGCTGTTTTCGCTTGCATTAGATTTTAATGAGTTTACGAGGTTATCCTGGGAAAAAGAAACTTGCGCAGTCAAAAGAAGTGCTGCGGAAAGAACAAATGGTGTAAATTTCATTGTTTTGTAAGAGTTCTTTAGTGATAGCATACAATTCAGCGTGTTTATGTCCGATAAATCCTGCTCATATAGGGCAATTGTATGCTGTGGTGTGTTGTTTGCAAAAATATAATGAATTTCCGATAAAAAAAGGAGAAATTTAAATCCTGTTCATCAGCCAAATCCACGTCTATTAGTCACATCCAGGCTTATCAGTCACATCCAGGATTATCAGTCACATTCAGGGCTTGTAAAGATGAACGTTTCACTGTTGCCCGGAATTCCGACAGTTTCTCCTTTACTGGTCTGCCACCAGAACTTCGCTCTTGGCTTGCTGATGTTGCCTTCTTCGTTCATTGTGGACGAGTCAAATAATCTGCCGTTGGTCATCACATATTTAATACTTTCTGTATTTCTGATGTCATCCAGCGGATTAGCATCCAGAACAATCAGGTCTGCAAGTTTACCGGGTTCAAGAGATCCGAGCTCACGGCTCATACCAAGATATTCGGCGCCGTTTATTGTAGCACAACGTATCGCCTGAAGAGGGCTCATGCCTCCCTGGGCCAGCATCCATAATTCCCAGTGAGCTCCAAGTCCCTGTAACTGCCCATGGCCACCCAGGTTCACTTTTGTACCTCCGTCGGCGATTTGCTTAACAGCCTTTGACACTTCGATATGCCCGTAGTCGCCAAATTCAGAAGTATTTCTTCTGCGGGAACGGCTGTCAATGATTGCTCTGGGAACGAATGATAAAAGCCGCTCCTTTTCCCAGACATTTGTCCGGTCATACCAGAAATTTTCTCCGGACTGAGTGCCGTAGCTGACAATCAGGGTAGGGGTATAGCCCGACTTGCTGGCATTCCAAAGGGCTTTTACATCTTTGTACACCGGCACAACGGGAATGTTGTGTTCTATTCCTGTATGGCCATCCACGATCATCGATATATTATGGAAATAGGTAGATCCGCCTTCCGGTACAACTTCCATTTTTAATTCTCTCGCAGCCTGGATAATTTGCTGACGCTGCTCGCGCCTTGGCTGGTTGTACGACTTTACTGAAAAAGCTCCCACAGCTTTAAGCCTTCTTAAATGAGAACGTGCGTCGTCGAGGCTATTGATCACCGCTTTAAAGTCACCATCGGCGCCATAAAGAATAGTTCCGGTAGAGAAGATCCTGGGTCCGGTCATTCGGCCGGCTTTCACCATTTCCGACTGGCTGAACACCATTTCAGTGTTACTTGAAGGATCATGTGATGTGGTGACGCCGTAAGCCAGGTTCGCGAAATAGCTCCAGTCCTGTTGAGGTGATACTCCATCGGGGCTGGTAGGAAGATGTGCGTGAACGTCTATCATTCCCGGCATGATAGTCTGATTATCAGCGGGGATCACTTTTGCATCATCCGGAATCTTAACTTGTGCAGCAGGCCCTACAGCCAATATCTTATTCTTTTCAATAACAATGGTTCCCTTTTCGATCACCTCGTTTCCTTTCATTGTGATGATCCGGGCATTCGTGAAAGCGATTTTTCCGGAGGGTACATCAGAAGGTAATTTCAATCCGATGTCCACTCCTGCACTGTCAGTGGAAGCCTGATTTTCTGAAGCCCCTTCAATAAATGAAAACGAATCTTTAATGGCCCTGCTGAAGTATTGGGAGCCTAATGTCCAGTGCAGGCGCTGGCTGTCCCTGCTCCAGTGGACGTAAATGCCTGCATCTTTCGTTATTTTTGATACCGGGAGCGATTTATTCGTGGATGAAAGTTCTATTGCATTAGCCGTGTTTACCAGTGGTGTCACATAGGCATTGAATAATTCAGTAAAAGCAAGCCACTTACCGTCAGGGCTCGGAACAAACTGGGTGGCATAGGTTGACACATAGTGCGTTCTTATATTGCCACCATTCAGATCCATGCTTTTGAACGCCTTCTTTCCGGCTTCAGTTGATTGGAAATAGATCCTTGTATCCGTGGTGTTAAACGTAGGTCTTATTCCCGTGTCCGAGATTTTCTGGGCAGTGCCGCCATTGGCAGAAATAATGTATATACCGGGGTTTTTTCCAAAATTAAAGCCGAGGGAATAGTTTCCTGTACCTTTTCGATAGACAATTTTATCCCCTTTGTTCGAAAATTTAGGGGAATAATAGAAGCCTTTCTCTATCGTAAGGGGAGTGACACGCCCCGATTTGATATCGACCTTATTAATTGTGCCCTTTGTTTCATCATTCCAGCTTATATAAACTAATGACTTGCCGTCGGGGCTGAATTCGGGCTCGAACTCAAAATCGGTTCCTTCCGTAATGCGGTGCGGCTGTCCGTCGGGAAGCGTCTTGGTATAGACATACCCGGCAGCATTGAAGGCGATCATTTTTCCATCAGGAGATGTAGTAAGCTGCCTGATCATCTTTACGTCGAACTCGTCCTGAAATACTGCCTGATTAAAATGAAGCGCCTCTGTAATGAGCTGGTTGGTAGTTGCTTCGAATGGAATCTCGGTTACAACCTGAGAGTTAATATCCAGGTTTCTGATCTTCCCCTTCGCATAAAAGATAATATTCTTGCTGTCTGGTGTCCACGCAAATCCCGGATACACACCGAATACCGCCCAGGTCTCCTGCTGATCTCTTGACAGATCATCATAAACCGGCCATTCTTCTCCCGTTGATAAATCCTGGATGTAGAGAACGGACTTCAGCCTTACCCTTTTTACAAATGCCAGCATCCGCCCATCCGGTGATGGCTGCGGCCTTACTGCCCCTCCGGGGCCTCCGGCAACAGTTTCCGTTTCACCTGTTTCCCTGTTTTGCCGTTTAATTTCATAAATTTCGCCGTTAGGGTCCTTGTTATACTGGAAGAAAGGACCCGGGCTTACATCTTCACTGTAATAAAGATATTTTCCGTCAGGCGACAACGCGGGCTCTCCTGCATCCTGCTGGTCATTCTTTCTCTTTGTGAGCTGAACACCTTCACCTCCTGAAATATGATACATCCACATCTCTCCTGCACCGAGCGAGCGGCTCGCGGTAAAATGCTTTCTTGCTATGATGTACTGATTGTCCGGAGTCCAGACAGCATTGTTGAGCAGGCGGAAAGTCTCTTTTGTGACAGGCCGTTTGTTAGTGCCGTCAGCATTCATCACCCAGATATTATCCCCGCCATCCCTGTCGCTGGTGTAGGAACTATATTTTCCGTTCGGACTGAACCGCGGTTGTACATCAAAAGACATTCCTCCCGAAAG
>JBQGEO010000803.1:0-3609 GCA_052039655.1 Pararcticibacter sp. | reverse complement strand
CTTGCAACAACAACTCCGTCGCTACTGGATATGTCATGTTCTTTTTCTGCATGATCATCTTGTGCTTTCTGAGTGCTCGTTGGATTAACCCTTTTGGTCTTTGGAACTGACGTTGATTTCGAGGCTGATCTGGAACTCTGGCCTTGTGAACAACCCCAAAATGCTAAGAAAAATATTACTACAATCCTATAAGATCTCATTTTTCTGAAGTTAAAGGGTCTAAACAAATTAAATAATGGAACCGTAAGTGGCGGAAGTGGAACTGTCTTTGTTTTCTGATTCTTCTATCTCCCAGACGAAATCCAATGCTCCGTCATCTTCAAATAGCCGGTGACCGCATGCTCCCATATAATTGCGTATTTAATTTCCCCCTAAACTATTTAAATCAACCTGATTGTTCAAATTTATAAATTGTTAGATAGCTACACCACGGGCAACTTTGCTTAACAACATCGGAATATATCACTGTATAGGCAAACGCATTTTGACTATCTCATTTTATCGTATTGTCTGTTTCCATAGGTTCTCAAGAGATCGCTATCGCTAAGCTTTCCTTTAAACTTGCTTTGTCCAGCCGTATTTTCTGACCATGCTGATATAAAACTCCCGTTCCTGGTCGTCTTTGCATTTTTCCAGGATCACCAAGTTATGGCTCCAGCTTATTTCCTGCACCATTGGTGCGAATTTTTTTCATTTTGACTATGGATTCTCTGTCTTTAATTGGATAGCCAGATATTATTTTCTACCTTTGATAGAAAGCGGAACAGTATGAGACATCGTATTTCTGAAATCAACGATATGGCATTTCTGAACGCCATTAAAACCATATTGGACACAAAAGCAAATACCACTGTGTTTACGCTTACGCCAGAGCAGCAGGAAGACATTTCGATTTCCCGTAGCGAAATAAAACAGGGCTTGTTTATAACGCAGGCTGATTTAGATCTGGAAATGGATGCATGGCTAAAAAACGGATAATTTGGTCACATAAAGCGAAAATAAAGCTTTATGAAATTATGGAGTTTTATGCAAAGCGTAATCATAACAGGATATATTCTATTAAACTGTATTAAAACTTCACTAAAAATCTCGACCTTCTGTTAAAGCACCCTGATCTCGGTATTAAGACAAGCGAGGAAGCTGTACGGGGTTTGATTGTACTTGATTATATACTTTTTTATGAAATAATCGGCAACGATATCGTCGTCCATACGGTGTGGGCAAGCAAACAGAATCCAGACGATCTTATCATTCAATAATACTTGCCGATTGATGTGTCACCGGAAAATAGCAATGTACATGTATCGGTAAATAATAAGGTCTTTGCAAAAATTTCATCAGCCCGTCGATGAGCAAAGTTGTCGGCGGATATCAATCAAACGGGAACTTGGTCAGAAACCACACGTGGGAATGACACCGCAGCAATCTTGCGATTGATCACGATAACCAATAAGAACTGAAATACGAACGAGGCAATATCCTTTCTTTATTGTTTTACGTACCAGTCCAGGTCCGTGGTGTTCATCCAATCTCTTGAGGTCTTATCGGCCCGTTTCAGCACCGTCAATTCTGCAACGAGACTATGACTGTTTTCTACAATATTATAAATGCGACTGATCCCTGAAGCTTTATCTTCCCAAACCCGGAAACGCTGTTTTTCATCTGGTTTGGGTGGCACCCCATTACCTTCCGCATCCACTGTCAGCGATCCATCAGGCCACTGCTTTTCAAATGTGGGTTTTCCCATTTTTTCCAGCTCTTTGCTCAGCGCGGCAGCTTTGTCGCGCGTATATAAGACAACTTGAAAGAATATCAGCCTTTTAGAGTTTTCATCGTAATGGAATACCGCATAATTGTTGAGTTTACCATCACTTCCGGAAAGATTTGTCCCACCATATTGCAGTGCTTCCGACGCCAGGCTTTTTATGCGCTCCAGGCCCAGCATTGTTGCATCCGTATCTGTGACGGCTTCAAGTTTTATCTTATAAGCCTTCAATAGTGCAGGCGCATTTTCTTTTAACTGCAACCTGGCTAGATCAAGTGGCCCGCTATAGCTTAAGGGGACTTCCGCAATTTTCTGAGTAGTGTCAGAGCCGGAACCTGAATTGGAATTGGACTGGCATCCCAGTAAGCCCATTGCTATCAGTATTAGAGGAATCAGAGGTTTCATTATGATATTCTTACTTATAAAATCAAAATTTGGTAGATCTCAGGACGAACAGAGTCCGGCGATTGACGACTGTGAACCGCCACGCGAATGTCGCCAACTTTAGCCGCAGGATACATGACGCTAAAGCCAATCGGCTCCTTTGGTCGGGGTGATTCTATACCTGCACCGAAAACATGATCAAAGTCTGCATAGGTCAGTTGTGCTGCCAACTGTGATGGAAGCTGGACGTCAATATGAGGAAATTCTTTGTCATGCACCACACGCACCTGCACCGTGTTGGAATTCGCCTGCTTAAATAAGTTGTCAACCACGACCAACTTATACCGTTCGGAGTAATCGCGTAATAAATCCCGGCTGACACCCGGCGTATTTTCACCTTCAGTTTCGACCAATTGCTTAATCAACCTCAATAAAGCGTTTTTATCAACCGGCTGACAGGCTACTTTCCCACTGTTACAGGCAAAACAAGTCATAACAGCTACAATCAGTAGCGTAAAGAGCCTGCGAAAACCGTTTCTTTTCATGGAAATGATACAACCATTCATCCTTGACAATGTTTGTGTTGGGAATTGGGGAAAGAAGTTATACTGTCCGGATATCACCAAATCTTTTATACCCAAATGCAATAAGGGCAATTATACAGCAAACAAGACCACTGGATGGAAGCCACGTTATCAACAGAGAGCGAAAAGCGGTTAGGAATCGTCCCCCATGCTCGCATATAATTGCGTATTTAATTTCTCCCCCTAAACTATTTAAATCAATCTGATTGTTCAAATTAATAAATTGCTAGATAGATAGAGGATGGGTTACAAATTGGACACTACCGCTACATCTATCGTTTCCGCCAACCCATCTACCAACTCACCTTCGTTGAGAATTCTCCGGGAAGCCGGGAAGACATCCGGATGAAGTTATCCATAAACCGAAAGCATTCTTTTCCATAACTTTCCAAAATCCGTGAGTTATGAGTTGTTCATAGAGTCCTTCCTCCATTTATAAGGTTGTGTAGATTCAAAGGTAATATTATTAAAAAAAAGCCACGCAATGGCGGCTGTGATATTGTAAAAGGGACGTTTTGACTATAACCCTTCTATTTCATCTGGGGACAAACCGGTGCCTTTTGCAATATCCGCTACGGAAATTCCCAGTTTCTTGAGTTTCGTGGCAATGGTACGTTTCTCTTCGCGCATTTTAACTTCCGCTTTAGTGCGTTCTTCGCGTATCTTAGCTTCAGCTATCATACGCTCCTTCTCTGCTCCTCTGGCTTCGCCTATAGCTTCACCTCTTTGGAAAAGGAAATCCTTCTCTTCCCGGAAAAATTGACTTACTGCTTGCATAACCTTCTCAAATTGTGGTTGTATACTGCTTCGTAACTGTACAAAGATACGTAATTGTTTGAAATATCTGCTTTGGGCCAGATCGCCCTTTGTGTGCCC
>JBQGEO010000802.1:0-1843 GCA_052039655.1 Pararcticibacter sp. | reverse complement strand
CTGCATACATCCGGGATCGGGTCCCCGGAGGGATCGGCCACGGGCAGAATATTTCCCCGAACTGTCTCCCGTCAAGTATAGTACTTTCTTTCAACAAAAAAAATTACGATAGACCTTGCGTGCAAACACAATTTAGATTTGTATGAAATCAGGAGCGAAAGTGAGGTACAGCAGTACATCCGCAAGCGGCTCCCCGGTATGGATGAGTTAATAATTGTTTTCAGATTCGTTTTTTACGACATTTGTGCCGGAACCAAATAAGTTAAAATGTCAGAATTGAAAACATCTGATCCTGTTGCTCTTCACTTTCTGATGACGGATGACTTGTTCAATATCAATGAGCCGCCCATGCCTGCAGAAGAGCCGGGCAATCAGGTACCCGGAGAGCAGAGTAAAGAAGAGGCTCTGGTATTTGACTATCAGGGCGATAACAACAGGTATATACTCCTTCTTCACCATTCTCCCGGCCAAAAACATATGCCGGCAAATGAGTTTGACGCCCTGCAGAGTATCCTTTCAGCAAAAAAAATGGAGTTGAAAGACGTCGCGCTGGTCAACTTAGCGGAATATCCGGGCGCATCTTTTGACAATTTGAAAGCCTATTTTGCCTGCAGCAGTATAATCCTGTTCGGGATCCCTCCGCAAACCTTGAAAATGCCGGAACTGCCAATGAATGTAATAACATCATGCAATGGTGTAAAAGCATTATTCACCTATAATTTCGGAGAAATGCTTGGCAGCAATGATAAAAAAAGGCTTTTCTGGAATGAAATGAAGAAGATATAAAAGCGCTGCCCGGATCAGCACTATTACAAAATATTTATGAGCTCAGTAACAAATATTCCCTACCTGGTATTTGCAACAAACAATCAGCATAAGCTGGAAGAAGTACAGGCATTAACGGGAGAAAAATTCCAGATCAAAACTCTTCAGGAGATAGGATGCCACGACGATATTCCCGAAACGGGCGTTACATTCCAGGAAAATGCCTCGCAAAAAAGCAGATACCTGTATGAAAGGTTCCATGTGGATTGCTTTGCTGATGATTCCGGTCTTGAAGTAGACGCACTGAACGGAGAACCAGGAGTATACTCGGCCCGTTATTCAGGAACGAGGGATTCGGAAACAAACCTGCAGCTCGTGCTGGATAATATGAAGGGCGTTACAAACCGGACAGCAAGATTCCGTTGTGTGATTTCTCTGATCTTTAAGGGAACTGAATATTTTTTTGAGGGTACCGTTGAAGGAACGATCACTGCAGAGAGGACCGGCGCTTCAGGGTTCGGATACGATCCCATTTTCACTCCCAACGGTTACACAGCAACGTTTGCTGAAATGAGCCAGGAAGATAAAAACGCGATCAGTCACCGGGGAAAGGCAATTACTCAACTGGTGGAGTTCCTCAAAAACCAGGCATAGCGACTCCAGTTATCAGCGGGTATTATTTAGTGATCTTACGATCAGTGCCGGCTCCCCCGCCAGTCGTATCACGTTTTGCGGGCGCTGCCGGCTTTGGCAAGGGTTGTTTAGGAGGTGCAGGCCTCGTTACCGAAGTCCCAGTTGCGGATTTTCCGCCCGTACTTGCAGGTGTACCTTTGGGAGCGGGAACGGCGGCCTTCTTAGCAGGAGGTGCAGACCTCTTTTTCGGGCCAGGAATAATTTCTTCTTTTGACTTAGGGCGATCTTTCGGCTTCCAGATAAATCCATCAAGGATTTCGATGTCCTTCGGCATATTTTCAATCGGATAGTACTTACCTTCAGGCTTCCGGACAAACATCACCTGCTGCAGCTTATTGTCGCCAAAGGTGAGCCGCATTCTGCTGCTTAGTGACCGGTTCATCCC
>JBQGEO010000801.1:0-3544 GCA_052039655.1 Pararcticibacter sp. | reverse complement strand
CAAAGAAAACCCTCGGCCAGTCGTTTATAAATATCTGGTATGATCTCATTTTTAATGTCTATGAGCGCTCTAAAGATTTAAAACAGTGGCAGAGAATTTGTTCGTATTGCAGTGCGGGCAATGAACAAGTGCGTTGAGCGAAGGCTGCGTGTAGCCGCAATTGTTGCATGCAAACCTTCCGTTGGCGGTTGATTGTTGTGTTTTACATAGTGCTTCGTCGCCGGGGGGGGATGGTCGATAAACCCGGCTGTTCCTCCGACCGGATATAAATGCTTATGAGTCCGCAGGCTTCCAGATATGCTCTTTCAACTTTTCCGAGATTATAAATATTTTTGCGGCGAAGTAAAGCGAAAAGCTCCTGCCTGGAAAGTCTTACCGAACTCATTTCCTTCAACATGATCACGCCGTCTTTTATCACTGCACTGGATGAGCCCTGACTGACTTTTTCAAATTTCGGACTCTCAAAGCCCCAGAGGTTTACACCTCTCTGGAACGCCAGGGCACAGGTAAGCGCCAGAATTCCCATCATAATGCCGCGGTCGGGTAGCTGCATCGCGGGGGCGACAATCGCTCCCAGTGTGACCATGACTGATGTTTCTGTTATAGTTAACTGACCTCCCATTCGTTTTCCCAGCAGGCGGGCGACAGTGAGCAGAACTAAATAAATAATCAGTGTACGGATAAAAACTTCCAGCATAAACTCAACAGGTGCATCGCCGAAAAGAATCCGCTTCCAGTCGGTGATCACGATCTCTTCTTTCTTCATAGGTGTGATGCGAATTCCTAAAGAACTAAATATGAGGAGGGTTGGTTTGAGGAATGATAAAAGAATTACTTTCAGAAAGCACGTCTACATGAAGATCCCGGATGGTTACCTTCAGGTTATTTCCGAATTCCGTAATATTTGAACTTCTTATATGTCTTCCATCTATGGTGATCAGAATTCCTGTGCCACAAACCTCTGCTTCAATTCCGTTGCGGATTACGATCGCTGTATCTTCTTCGATGCCGATGCCAATGCATGTTGGATTGGTTGCCACTACCTGTGCCATTCTTACAAACCTGCCTCTGTCAACAAAGTGTGTGTCTATGCAAACATCCTTGAGGAACTCAAGACCAGTGGTGATTTTAATCTCGCCGGCAATCTGCTGTACATCCTTATTGCCAGCATAGATCATGGGGGTAGACATGGCCATAGCTCCTGCACTGGTACCACCGATGACCAGTTGCTCCCGGATATACCGTTGTTTCAGACAAAGCAGGAATTCTGTTCCCCCATAAAGAAAAGTCAGCTTCAGCTGATCGCCTCCGGAGAAAAACACTGCATCAGCCTGCTTGATGCGGTCTACGCAGCTACTGGCTTCATGTAAAACCTTCTCCCGGTCGTCGTGATGAATATGGCCTATCCGTTTGACGCCGAGGTCATGGAATGCTCTGAGGTATTCCCCGAATAAAACATCTCCTTCGCTGCTTGCGGATGTAACGATTTCAATTACCGGGTCCTGGGAATTAATCAGGGAGACAAAAACTTTGAGTACCGAAAGCCTGTCTTCTTTCTTTTTATTGTGATCTTTGTCAGGGTTCTCCCCCTTGTTTTCATGTCCTCCAATGATCATTAAGATGCCTTTGGGGACGGGACATTCATTTATTGGTTCTTCTTTCATAGGTGCTTGTTTAACTGTGTGCATTGCGGATTTGTTTACACCTATCTTTAAAAGAATTATTGTTTTTGGTCAGGAGGAGCTAACTTTGACGGAGACGGGATAGGATCTGGAAGAAAGGATGCCCCGGCAAATGGTGTTTGAACGGGAGACTGTATTTAAGTGTTTTTGAATGAGAGTTGCAATTAATGGTTTCGGGCGCATAGGACGGACAGTACTCAGGATACTGGCGGAAAGGGGGATGGCCGATATAGTGGCGATCAATGACCTGGCAGATCCTGTAACGATGGCGCACCTGGTTAAATACGACAGTGTACACAGAGGATTTAAAGGGAGCATTTTTGCTGAAGATCATTCTGTGATGATAAATGGAAAGAGGTGCGCCGTTTTCTCGGAAGCAAATCCCCTGAAGCTTCCCTGGAGGGAGCTTGGTGTCGATATAGTTATAGAGTCTACCGGTAAATTTATAAACAGGGAGAAAGCTGAGCTGCATCTTGAAGCAGGTGCAGGGCAGGTGATCATTTCTGCGCCGCCGGGAACAAAAGATGTGCCTGTAGCGGTGCTGGGAGTAAATGATAAGGTGATAGATTTCTCTGCGTCTGTGCTTTCGAATGCGTCCTGTACTACCAATAATATTGCGCCGATGATCAGGGTTCTTGAGGATAACTGGGGAATTGTAAACGGCTATATTACCACGGTACATTCTATGACAGGGGATCAAAATCTGCATGATGGCCTTCACCGTGATCTTCGCCGGGCCAGGGCTGCTTCTGCCTCTATTATTCCCACAACAACAGGAGCTGCAAAGGCTATTACTTCTATCTTTCCCGGACTGGAAGGAAAGTTGGGAGGTGCGGGGATAAGGGTGCCGGTGCTGAACGGTTCATTAACTGATTTTACATGTACTTTGTAAGTGCAGCCCACTGTAAAAGAGGTCAATGCTGCATTTAGAAAAGCTGCTGATACGTTCTTATCGGGTATTATGGAATATACAGAGGATCCGATAGTTTCTGTAGATATCCTGGATAATCCTCATTCCTGTATTTTTGATTCGCTTCTGACGTCTGTGGTAGGTGATATAACAAAGGTTGTTGGATGGTATGACAATGAGTTTGGATATTCAAGCCGTCTTGCAGATATGATAGAGAAAATCGCTTCTCTTAAAGAGAAAGCGATAGCGAAACAGTAGATCTGCTTATTGTGACGAAAATCAATTAATTGGTTTTTTGTTTGAATTGTGCTGATAGACAGTGTTTTGTTGTTTCTTTTCAGGGGCTGGTGCAGCGCTCTTTGCAGAAGGAAGAGAATAAGAAACCTGATTGTTGATTTTGGCGTTTATATTTGAAATGCAAAACGTTACTATGTTTGGGCAGTCTGGTGCGAGGCTATGTAGGGTTTGTTCTGATAAGGTTTGTTTAATTATGCTATTTTAGCAGGCGGTATCAAGTTCTTAGACCAACATAATATATATAAATTAAAAAAGATGAAAACCATTGACAATCTGAATTTCTCGGGAAAAAAGGCGCTGATCCGGGTTGACTTTAACGTTCCCCTCGATAAAGATTTTAATATTACTGATGATAACCGTATTCAGGGCGCGCTGCCTACTATCAAGAAGATCCTTAGTGATGGCGGTTCTGTGATCTTAATGTCGCATCTGGGAAGACCGAAAGAAGGGCCAACTGAGAAATATTCACTGAAGCATCTTGTTAAACATTTGTCTTCTGTTCTCGGAAAGGAAGTTCAGTTTGCGGATGACTGTATAGGTGAACAGGCTGTGGAAAAAGCAGCAGCTTTGAAGGATGGAGATGTTCTTTTGCTTGAAAATCTGCGTTTCTATAAAGAAGAGGAAAAAGGCAATGAGGAATTCGCTGAAAAGTTGA
>JBQGEO010000800.1:0-3117 GCA_052039655.1 Pararcticibacter sp. | reverse complement strand
TGTGGCTTATCATCACCATTGTGATCCTGTTTGTGGGTTTTCCGGCAATTTATTCGACCATGTCTCTCTACCTGCATATTCCTCTTGTAATCATGCTTCTCGGTATTATTGCCCGGGGTACGGCGTTTACCTTCAGACATTATGATGCAGTTGTAGACGATATGCAGGAGATCTACAATAAAATCTTCGTTTACTCCAGCTTTGTTACACCGCTATTTCTCGGCATAATTGCTGGAAGTACGGTATCGGGCCAGATCGACACACAGGCATTGACCTTCCTTTCCGCTTACATACACCCCTGGTTTAACTGGTTCTGTATCGCAGTAGGATTTTTTACTGTGGCTATCTGCGGCTTCCTGGCGGCTGTTTACCTGATAGGAGAAGCGGGTAATGAAGCAGACAGGCGGATGTTTATCCGAAAAGCCAGACAGATGAATATTGCAGCCGTGATATGCGGAGGAATTGTTTTTGTAATAGCCTATGCACAGGGAATACCTCTCATCCGGTGGACATTCGGAAATCCATTGGGTCTTACCGCGATCATCGCTGCGACCCTCTCCCTTGCGCTCCTCTGGTATCTCCTCAATAAGGGAAAGACAAAGATACTGCGTATCCTGGCCGGCTTTCAGGTGACCATGATACTTTTTGCGGCTACTGTTGACCATTTTCCCAATATTGTCGTGCTGAAAAATGGAGAATATCTTTCTTTACTTGAGCACAGCGGTCATGAGAAAGCGATCAGCGTGCTTGCACTTGCATTATTGCTCGGCAGTATTTTTATCCTGCCGGCTCTTTTTTACCTCATTTATAGTTTTCAGAAGAAGAGCAGTGCTTCCGGTTCGGGAACCGCTTAACGGGAAGTTACCTTCAGGGTGTTGACGACTTCGCCCTTTTTTACAAATAAAAAAGATACTTTTTCCCTAACATTGCGGATATTGCATTAAGCTCAGAAAAATGGATAAAGACTTTTATCAGCATATTTTTGATAAACACCGGCATATTGAAGCTGTTCCTTCTAACAAGGAAATAGCATCGTGGGCTTTGGGCCTCATCCGCTTATTGTATCCCGAACAGTCAAAACGTCTTTTCCATTCGACACAGGAGATAGCAGATGAACTGGAATCGTCGGAAATTCTTCTGAAAAATATCATGGACTCGACAGGAGCCTGTAACCACTGCGACAACAGGGAAAAGGCGGCGAAATTCTTTTCGGGCATCCCTGATCTCTATCAGACTCTCAACACAGATGTCACGGCTATCCTGGAAGGAGATCCGGCAACAAAAAGCGAATTTGAAGTGATCCGTGCATATCCGGGTTTCTATGCCATTTCTTTCTACAGAGTGGCCCACGCCTTGCTTCAGCTTGATATCCCACTCATCCCGAGAATCTTAACAGAATATGCACATTCGAAAACAGGGATCGATATTCACCCGGGAGCGGTAATAGGAGAATACCTGTATATCGATCATGGAACAGGAATTGTTATAGGAGAGACGACACAGATCGGCCACCACGTGAAGTTATACCAGGGGGTTACGCTGGGAGCTTTAAGCGTTGAAAAAAACATGGCTTCTGTTAAAAGGCATCCTACGGTAGGCGACCATGTGGTGATATATTCCGGTGCAACTATTCTTGGGGGAGACACTGAAATTGGCAGTCACAGTATCATCGGAGGGAACGTTTGGCTTACCAAAAGCGTCCCGGCCTGTTCCGTCGTGTATCATGACCCGCAGATAAAGGTACTGGAACGGAAATTAAAGTAGAGATATCTGCAAAGCAAGATAAACTTACCTGAAAAGAACTTTTAAAGAATAACCAATGGCAGGAATAACAGAACTCGTGGGGAACACCCCTCTTGCTGAGATAAAGAGGCTCAACAGCAATAAAAACGTTAAGATATATGCCAAGCTGGAAGGCAGCAACCCGGGCGGCAGTGTCAAGGACAGAGCTGCTTTGTCGATGATCAGGAGCGCTGTTGATCGCGGAGATATAAAACCCGGTACAAAGCTGATTGAAGCAACCAGTGGTAATACGGGAATTGCACTGGCCATGATGGCGCGTCTCTTCGACCTTGAAATTGAACTGATCATGCCTTCGAGCTCCACGCGGGAAAGAACCCTGACGATGGAGGCCTTCGGTGCCAAAGTGATCCTGATGGACAACATGGAAGTCTGTCGCGACTATGCTGAAGAAAAAGGAGCTACCGCGGACTATTTCCTTCTCAACCAGTTTGCAAATCCCGATAACTACCTGGCTCATTACAGAACCACTGCACCGGAAATATGGAGGGATACAGAGGGAACCATTACTCATTTTGTCAGTGCAATGGGAACCACCGGAACTATCATGGGAAATTCCATGTACCTGAAGGAGCAAAATCCAGCCATTCAGATCGTGGGCTGTCAGCCAACTGAGGAGTCTTCCATTCCCGGGATCCGCCGCTGGCCGGAAGAATATCTGCCTAAGATATTTGACCCGTCACGTGTCGACCGGGTGATTGATATCTCTCAGCAGGATGCTACTGAGATGACCAGAAAGCTTGCCCGGACAGAAGGTATATTCGCGGGAATGAGTAGCGGAGGTGCCGCTTACGCCGCTTTGAAGATTGCGGAACAGCTTGAATCAGGGGTGATTGTATTTATCGTATGCGACCGCGGCGACCGTTATCTGAGCAGCGATCTTTTCGGATAAACAGGTACCGCGACAAAACAATTCAGGCTGATTTTTCTTTTTATTCTACTTATGAAATTACTATCAGCTATGGTTGGGGGACTCGCAGGAGCTATTGCGGTCACCCTTATTCACGAGGTTGTTAAACGGGTGGAATCTGAAGCACCCAGAATGGACCTGCTTGGCATGGAAGCACTCTCGAAAGTGCTCAGGCATGCCGATCAGCCGGTGCCAGGCCGCGACGACTTGTTCAAAGCTACCCTAGCAGGGGATTTGATCAGCAACGCAGCTTACTATAGCTTTGCCGTTGCGTCTGACAGGAAGATCTGGACAGGAGGTACATTACTGGGCCTTGCTGCAGGCATCGGCGCAGTGGTATTACCGAAGTACCTCGGACTGAACCCCGCTTATAGCAACAAAACCGCAAAAACTCAGATTATCACTAC
>JBQGEO010000799.1:0-1560 GCA_052039655.1 Pararcticibacter sp. | reverse complement strand
AACCTGATAGGAGATCTTGCAAAATATAATGTAGATGGCATTTATCTCGACCGTTGCCGGTATAATGACTTTCAAACTGACTTCTCCGATGTTTCTAAAAGAAAGTTTGAACAATATATCGGAGAAACGGTAAGCAATTTCCCTAATGATGTGATCGTACCAGGTACATCTTACTATTCATTGCCCTCGACCATGCCAAAGTATTTTAAAAAATGGCTGGAATTCCGGGCGAAAACTATTCATGATTTTGTCGTCGACGCCGGTCAGAAAGTGAAGGCTGTAAATTCAAAGATCCAGTTTGGAGTGTATGTCGGCGGATGGTATTCTACCTATTACGATGTTGGGGTGAACTGGGCAAGTCCTAAATATAATACTGCGCAATATTATCCTGCCTGGGCAGGTTCCGAATACCGCAATTTTGGTTATGCGGATCATCTTGACTCTATGCTCATTGGCGCATACGGAGCAGCAGACAGGATCTATGGTTCTGAAGAATGGTCGGTCCAGGGATTTTGCAGCAATGCGAAAAAGGTCACAATGGGCGACGTTAAGGTTGCCGGAGGCCCCGATGTCGGCAATGCACCCGGTTGGGCGAACGGGAATCAGGGAGCCGCAGTTGCCAGTACTGTAGATGCTGCTATTAATGCCTGCGACGGCTATTTCATCTTCGACCTGATACATGTTAAAAAGTTCAACTACTGGAGTGCTTTGAAAACGGGTATCGATAAGTATCTGGATTCAATTAAAAAGTAAGCATTGCCTTAAAAGCACGCGGTATGAGGAATAATTTCAGAAGGATCATTTTCCTGGGTTTTACCTGCCTGGCCTCAATTGCATTTGCAGGAGCGCCAGATGGGCCTAAACCCATCAGGGGGAAAGTAATCTGTTCGGGTAAGGGTGTGGCCGGAGTCGTAGTATCTGATGGTCTTAACTGCGTAAAAACGCTGCAAGACGGATCTTTTACTATTTTCAGCCAGCCCGGGAGCAGGTTCATACAGATATCCGCGCCTTCGGGATATCTGGTGCCCGTAGACCAGGGAAGTATCCCCCGCTTTTACCAGGAAATTGGGCCAGGTTACGATTCTCTATATACCTTCCAGCTCCTGAAAAACCCTAAAGACGATAACCGTCATGTATTTCTTGCCCAGGCCGATGTTCAGGTAACGAAGCCGTCAGAACTGCATCTGTACGAATCCCTTCTGGATGATTGTAAACAGCTGGCTCAGGATTATAAGAATAACGACGTCTTTGGCCTGGATTGCGGGGATATTGTGGGAGATATGCCGGAATTGTTTCCCGGCTATATCAAAGCCTGCTCGAAACTTCAGTACCCTGTTTACCGGGCAATAGGTAATCATGATATGACCTACTACGGCCGGAGCCATGAAACTTCGGAACGAACATTCTCCGGATATTTCGGTCCCGCTACCTATTCATTCAATAAAGGGAAAGCTCATTATATCGTAATAAACGACAATTTCTTTGTTGGAAGAGACTATTTTTATATGGGCTATGTGGATGAGAAGACCTTTCATTGGCTGGAACAGGACCTTGCACAAA
>JBQGEO010000798.1:0-3394 GCA_052039655.1 Pararcticibacter sp. | reverse complement strand
TTCCGGAGCTCTGGAGAGCATCCAGCGCAGCCAGATATCCCAGATCTGAAGCTCTTTGTTCCTTTGAAGCATAACGTCTTTCCTCAATGCCTGTGATCTCTTTAAACTTTTTGATGATCTCCGTATTGTTTTTGGGAATTGGATTTCCTTCTTTGTCGCAGAACTGGTGATCCAGAAAGTATTCATTCTTTATAATGGTCCCGGGTATATAGCTACCTGTGCCCGCGATCACTGAATATGGATTATTTTTCATGTATTAATTGTATAGTTAATCTACGTATTGAAATTAGCTTTAAGAAGTGGGGGAGAATTGTCTGTTGCTCTATGGCCATTTGTCTATATGGTATATTTTTTATTCTTTTAGCTAACGATAGCAAACAAGACATGTATTCTTTTTGAGAATGAACACGGTTAAGTTTTTTGAACGAAAACCGTTTTGGTTATTGGTATACAAAGTAACAATTTTATTTCTTTTCCTTAGAAAAAATATTAAAATGAAAATAGTTGTAATAGACGGAATTACATTGAATCCCGGAGATCTGAGCTGGGAATTTCTTAATGAAACAGGTGATGTTCAGATTTTTGACAGAACAGAGCCAGGGGAAGTGGTGGACAGATGTATGGATGCTGACATTGTTTTAACGAATAAGATTTCCTTCGACAGACAGATCCTGGAGAGCCTGCCAAATTTGAAGCTTATCAACGTGACGGCCACCGGCTATAATATAATCGATGTGGATGCAGCAAGGGAAAAGGGGGTCAAAGTTTGCAATGTGCCGGACTACGGCACAGAATCAGTCGCCCAGCATACCTTTGCGCTTATTCTTGAACTGACCAATCAGGCCGGATTGCACAGCCGTTCGGTTTCTGAGGGAAGGTGGGCTGCTTCCCCCGATTTTGCATACGCACTTACACCTCTGACAGAATTGAAGAATAAGACTATCGGGCTTATTGGATTTGGAAATATTGGCCGGCAAACTGCACGGATTGCAAAAGCCTTTGGTATGAATGTTCTATATCATACTCCACGCCGTAAAGATACTTCGCTGGCCGAATATGCCGGGCTGGATTCTTTACTTCGGCAGAGTGATATTGTATCTCTCCATCTTCCCTTGACGAACAGCAACAGAGGTTTTGTAAATAAGGAGCAGCTGGAGAAAATGAAGGATACAGCATTACTAATTAATACAGCGAGAGGGCAGCTGGTGAACGAGGCTGATCTTGCAGAGGCACTTAATAACGGCAAAATAGCAGGTGCGGCAACGGATGTTTTGTCTGAAGAACCTCCGGTAGCGGGAAATCCCCTGATTGGTGCGAAAAACTGTATCATTACACCTCACAATGCCTGGATGAGCAGGGAAGCCAGGCAACGGGTATTAGAGATTACTTCTGATAACCTTAGAGGGTTTCTGGAAGGAAAAGAGATAAATGTGGTAAATTAATCATCCTCCTTTATCTGTGTTGCTCGTAGTAGTTTTGCCTGACGGCCTCTTTGAGGAAGTTTATCTCTGATTTAGAGAGGGGTTGTACGTTGAGCACAGCAGCAGCGTCTTCGAGCTGTTCGGGAGTCCGTATGCCGACTACCGCAGAAGTTACAGCCGGGTTCTGGATTACATAAAGAAGAGCAGTTTCCGCTGCGCTTCTTTTTTCCCCTGCGACAAATCCGACAGCTTTAGCAACAATGTCTACTTCTTCCTCTGAGTAGTTTAAGTAATTCTTCGGGGGCTTTCCGGCCAGGAGTCCCTGGGCAACACTTCCTCTTGCCAGTACTCCGATATTGCGGGAGGACAGGAGGTCGAAGCAGCTTTCTTCCGGCCGTCTGTCCAGAATGCTGTACTGCATCATGACACTTACGATGGAGGAACGCATGACGTATTCTTTTATCACATTCGGGCGGATAGAAGAAATGCCGTAGTAGCGGATCTTTCCCTGTTGCTTCAGTAATTCAAAGGCTTCAATAGTCTCGTCAATATTATCGTCAATCGTTCCGCCGTGTAATTGATACAAATCCAGATAATCGGTCTTTAAGCGGCGCAGGCTCTCGTCGGCTGCCTTCAGAATATAGTCTTTACGCGGATTCCAGTCCCATCCGCTTCCGTCTGCCCGCCACTGGTTTCCTACTTTAGTTGCTAAAATAATATTATTGCGATGTGGCTTCAGAGCAGTTCCGAACAATTCTTCATTCATCCCTTTATCATACAGGTCCGCGGTATCAAAATAATTGATGCCAAGATCGATAGCTCTATGGATGATGGCGGTGCCGGATCCTGGTTCGAGCGACATGCCTCCGAATCCAATTCTGCTTATCCTCAGTTCCGATGTTCCTAACTGTTTGTAGTCCATGCCTGTTCTTTATATAATTAACAACTTTACAAGTGGGGGTTGTTTTCTGGAAAATACCTTTTTGTATCCTCTCAAACTTAGATAAATTGCGTTTATATGCAAAATTTATAAGTCATATAAAAATCTGAATCATATAAATTAGTCCGGGACCGGCGTTTGGTTTTAGAGAACAACCAGGATATTAGAAATGGATATATGCACTGATTTAGAATAAAAACCGGCATCCGGATTTTTTTTGTTGCTTTTTTTGCGTAAGGAATTGTATTTTTATCTGTTGAATGGATAAGACAACAACAAAAAAAGCAGTATTGTATGTAATAGGGGCAGGTCCGGGTGATCCGGATTTAATCACTCTTAAAGCGTACAGGATCTTGAAGGAATCACGTGTTATTCTATATGACAATCTCGCTAACCAGGAACTGCTTGATCTTGTTCCGGAAGAATGTGAGAAAATTTATGTCGGCAAGCACCCTTACGGGCAATATACCCCCCAGGAGCGGATCCATGAGCTGATTCTTGAAAAGGCTGCTGAAAAAGGCACTGTGGTAAGGCTGAAAGGAGGGGATCCCTTCATCTTCGGAAGAGGATTCGAAGAGATCCTTTTTGCACGGGAGCATGGAATAGAAACGTATTACATCCCCGGGATCACAAGTATGCAGGCAGCAGGTTTTGCTGATATACCTCTTACTCACAGGACGATCAGCGAAGGGATCTGGGTACTTACGGGAACCAAAAAAGACGGCCGCTTGTCCTCTGACCTGAAATTGGCTATGCAGAGTAATGCTACTGTAGTAATTTATATGGGAATGAAAAAACTGGAGGAGATTGCTGCAGTATACATCGTTGAAGGAATGGGGGAGACTCCGGCTGCCATCATTCAGCATGCAACTTTGCTGAAGCAGAAATCGGGCACCGGCAAAGTTAAAGACCTTCCCGCTATTGCAGAAGCAAACGGCTTAACCCATCCGTCTATTATTATCATCGGAGAAGTAGTCGGGTTAACAGCTAACAGCTAATGGCTAATGGCTATAGGCTATTGGCTGTTGGCTGT
>JBQGEO010000797.1:0-4966 GCA_052039655.1 Pararcticibacter sp. | reverse complement strand
CTGCGCGGATATTTCAGGCTGATCGGAAACTTAATGGCATCACGCGGATTGGCCGTGCGTGACACCAATGCTTATGGTTTTTATAATGTGAGATTAAAAGAGAGCTTGCGGAGGCAGATCGCTCCTGCGGATACCAGTATGATAGACTCTCTATATGATGAGGATGGTATTAATAATGGATTGTTCCAGGATATTTTGCCGGACAGGAAGCCCGATACGCTCGATATCGGACTGGAAACCCGGTTACAAGCTATTAAAGAAGATACGACCATGTCCAGGTCGGAAAAACGGAAGCTAAGGCGGGAGCTGAAGCGTAAGGAACGTGAGGATAAACGCGATAATGACAGTTAAAAATACTAACTTTGCCGCTTTCACCGCCTGCGGATACTATAAGTGTTTTTAAATGAAAGTACAGATAGAAGACAAGGAGTTCAGTTGCTTCCTTGAATACGAACAAATAAAGAAGCGTACGCGCCTTTTGGGGATTCAGCTGAATGTGGATTATGAGAAGCGTGTTCCCGTATTTATTGGTGTGCTGAACGGAAGTTTTCTGTTTATGGCCGATTTAATGAAAGAGGTGCATATTCCCGCAGAGATAAGCTTTATTAAGGTATCTTCTTATCATGGGCAGGATACGACATCCGGTACGGTTAAAAGTGTGATCGGGCTGGATATAGATCTTAAGGGGAGAGATGTGGTGATTGTGGAGGATATTGTGGACACGGGAATAACACTCAGTTATCTTGTGGATGTTTTAAAGCAAAAGGAAGCCGCTTCGATCGCGATCTGTACATTATTACTTAAGCCGCAATCCCTTCAGCGCGAACTGGAGGAAATTGCGTATGTCGGATTTGAGATACCCAATGAGTTTGTAGTGGGTTACGGTCTCGACTATAAAGGTTTGGGAAGGAATCTCAGGGATATTTACCGGTTTGTTTCTGCTCCAAGTGAAACGTAACCGTTTTTAGTTTTTAAATTAACTCCAATGACCATACATAAAGAAGGTTATACCTCTATTGCACTAACTGTTCTTGTGATTTTTATTATCAATGCAATAGCGCATTACTTCTGGTCGGATCACGGGATGGTGATCTGGGCAATATATGCACTGTCGTTTTTGCTTTTTGTAATTGTACTCCAGTTTTTCAGGCATCCGCGGCGGGTAACGTCCCTCAATGACAGGCAGGTAATTTGCCCTGCCGACGGGAAGGTAGTGGTAATAGAAGAGACAGAAGAAAATGAATATTTCCGGGACAGAAGGCTTCAGATTTCTGTGTTTATGTCGCCTGTAAATGTGCATGTAAACCGCAACCCGGTGTCGGGGATCGTTCAGTACTTTAAATATCATCCGGGGAAGTACCTGGTTGCATGGGATCCCAAATCTTCCACCGATAACGAGAGGACGACTGTGGTAGTAGAAAGTAAGTCCGGTATTCCGGTATTGTTCAGGCAGATTGCCGGTGCCCTGGCACGTCGCATTGTTTGGTATGTAAAAGAAGGAGACGAAGTGGTCCAGGGTGATCAGTTTGGCTTTATTAAGTTCGGATCGAGGGTAGATGTTTTTTTACCTGCCGGCACGGAGGTGAACGTTAGTCTTGGAGATGTGGTAAAGGGGGGGATCACAGTGCTCGCGACCTTTAAATAATCTCTGTTTGTAATTTAAACAGGTTAATCCATAAAAAACCTCAATCCCAGTATGGGGCTGAGGTTTTTTTTATGGAATCTTATATGTCGCTTAAAGAGTAACATTGTCTTGTGATACCTTCGGCAGGTTCATTGTCCGGGTATGTTTGGAGATCACGGCTGTCTGCACATCATAAAAAAAGCCTGTCCGCAATCCGGACAGGCTTTTTTTATGTGTAAAAGTTTAATTAAACTCTCTTAGTTTTGATACGGGCAGCTTTACCAGTTAATGAACGCAGGTAGAAGAGCTTAGCTCTGCGAACTTTACCGTAGCTGTTAACTACAACTTTATCGATGTTTGGAGAGTTGACAGGGAAAATACGTTCAACGCCCACACCATTTGAAACTTTTCTTACAGTAAAGGTTTCTGTTGCTCCGACACCATTACGCTGAATAACAACGCCCTGGTAAATCTGGATACGCTCCTTGTTTCCTTCGCGGATTTTATAGTGCACACTTACTGTATCGCCAGATTTGAATGCAGGCACTTCTTTCCTGGCTACAGCCTGCTCTTCAACAAATTTTACTAAATCCATGATTTCAAGTAATTAAACGGTATTAACCTCTAATGACCGCTTCCTTTTTTCGGAGTGCAATATTAGGAAAAAAAAATTAATTATAAAAGAGTGATCTGCAAAATTATACGATTTTTATTCGATGATAGCAGGAATGCTGAAATAAGCCGATCTGGTATGCAGGGTTTCTCGTTTTGTCCACATTTTTCCTTTATGCTGATTTAGCAATTCATTGCAAAGATCGAGGGATATTTTATCCTGTAGCGCCATCGGTTCCTGCCGGGAGGTTTCGCATATGTCTTTTCCGTTTTGTCCGGATACCGGAGCCAGGGATATGAGGCCGGTACTGGCGATCCTCATAATGAGCTGTTTTTTTTCTGCCTTAAGATCTATCCGGATAAATCCGGAGGGTTCGCATTCTTTGATAGCGTAGATGAGCATATTTCTGAATACAAATTCGAATACCGGAAGATTGATGCGGATCTGGGGCAGTTCGGGTACGAGATTGCTGACGGTAAGATGTCTTTCTGCCGCAAGATATCTCATTGACTGAAGGATGAGATCTGTCTGAAGCTTTATTAGTACCGGTTGTTTTATGCCGCTGCCATTGTGAATGAACAATTTTGACCACGACAGAATGTTGTCCATCAGGTTCCGTGAGGCTCCTACATGTGAGATTAAATCTGAAAGGGGGGTGTTTAATTCCGGGAGGCTGTAAGTTTGGTATTTCAGCTGCCGGATATTGTCGGCCAGAGAATCCAGGGGGATCTTAATGTCATGAATGATCATTTCAATGATCTTATGAGAAAGGCTGCCGATGTGTTCAGGCTTAAAATGGTTCATGTTATTCGTAATATTCTTTAATAAGCTGGCTGATCGGTTTGTAGTGGATCTCGGCATTTAATAATTCTCCGGGATTTAATCCGAATATTTTTTCAAGAAGAACGGCTTTCTGGTGGGGAATATCCTTGTCTTCCGATATACGGATGTTACGGTAATTTGAAAAGGTATTGGGAGATATTCCAAGTGCCTTCGGAATTATTTTGAGTGCTTTATGGTAATCTTTCATTGGAAGTTCAGATAAAAGATCATTTATGCGGTATTTATACATCTTGAAACATTTGTATATTTACACCAAAATATTGGAGCTCTAAACTAATATTTTGGGTTGGTTCTCCAAAAAAAGTTGTCTAAGTCTTTTCATTAAAAGTATAACTAATTTTATTTATTGCCAAATATTTTCGATCTAAAATGCTAAAAAATATCGTTGATCAACTTCTTAAGGAACATAGCCGGCCTCTTTCATGGCTTGCCGGCCAGATGGACATGACCAGTGAGGGCCTGAGGTTAAGTCTTATTAAGGGATCGATAAAGTATAATGACCTCAAGCGTATGTCTGCTGTTCTGGATGTGCCTGTTTCGGTGTTTTTCAGTGAACATGCTTCGGATAACATCGCGTCAGAAGATAAAGTTCAGTATGGAAGCCTGAAGAGTGAGCTGGCGTCTTGCAGGGAAGTAATAGAGGCTTTAAGGGGCCAGCTTAAGGATAAGGAGCGAATTATCAACCTTATCACGAAGGACGAATAGTTATATACTATTGAAGATAGTTGAATTTGCCGGGGGATGACCTGAATGTTTGGTGTGTCCTTTTCAGAATAAAGGGCGGCAGAATCTTTTATTGTAAAAGATCCGGCCTTCTTTGCCGGGTTCGCTCAAGTGCCTGTTCGTATCTCCATTCATCGATTTTGGCCTGGTTTCCGCTAAGGAGGATATCCGGGACTTTGTTTCCCCGCCAGTCTGCCGGGCGGGTATAGACCGGTGCATCCAGAAGTTCTCCCTGGAAGGAGTCGGACAATGCTGAGGTTTCGTCGGACAGCACGCCTGGAAGTAATCGTACTATTGTGTCAACCAGGACGGCTGCAGGAAGTTCGCCTCCTGACAAGACGTAATCGCCGATAGATATTTCACGCGTTACAAATAAGTCGCGTATCCTCTGGTCGATTCCTTTATAGTGTCCGCAGAGGATTATGATATTCTTAAAGCCTGATAGCTCATTGGCCATTGACTGATTCAGGGTTTTCCCGTCGGGTGTCATGAAGATCACCTCGTCATAGTGTCTTTCGCTCATGAGGCTTTCAATGCAGGCTGCAAAAGGTTCAACTGACATTACCATCCCGCTTCCGCCACCATAAGGATAGTCGTCTACGTTTTTATGTTTGCTTAAAGAGTAGTCGCGGAGATTATGAACGATGATTTCAGAAAGTCCTTTTTTCTGTGCCCTCTGAAGTATGGAATGAGCAAAAGGGCTTTCAAGCAAACCCGGGAGGACCGTGATAATGTCGAATCGCATGTTACAAAGATAAGTGTAAGACCGGGTTGATCAGGAATATATGTCTATTAAACCTTCGGGAAGAGTCAGTTCAATTGTACCCTCTTCTTCATCAATTGCAGTGATGATGTCATCATTGAGAGGGAACATTACTTCCCGGAAATTGTAGGTCACTACAGCGATAAATTGCTGGGGATATTCCAGGACATCTGTTATTTCGCCGAGTTCGCCCAGTTTTGCGTCGTATGCTATAAATCCTTTGAGGTCGGTGTAATAGAATTCATCCTCATTTTTCAGAGGTTTTTCGGAATTGGGAAGATAGATTTTCTTCTTTACCAGTTTTTCGGCTTTTTCAATAGTGTCGATATCCTCCAGAAAGAAATAGCCGGTTTTGTTTTGCTGTAATTTAGAGGATGAGACAAAGAAGGGAACCAGCTTT
>JBQGEO010000796.1:0-3977 GCA_052039655.1 Pararcticibacter sp. | reverse complement strand
TGCAATAAATGATCGGGTTGTCGGGCTGCTGGTTATCTGTGATAATAATGCCCGACAGGGAGGCATCCAGCGCCTTTGTCAGCAGTTCAAAATCCTGTTTGTAAGTGTCATTAGAGAATTTGAATTCTCCTTTGTTTAAGCTATCCAATAGAATATCGCGGTAAATTTAACTTAAGGTAGTAACGCTCTTCTTGCTGATCGGTTTGATCGGAGGTCAATTAATTTTCTTAGTTAGAATTCGTTACAAACCTGTACCGTGAAATCTGCAGCGCTACCTTGCCTGTGTTATTACTTTTGTTGACGGCGGACCAAGATAGGATCTTTTCATCCCACCGAAATCAAGCACTATCTTCGAAATAACCAGACCCGGGTCGCCGCAAAGGATTCTGAGGGTATGTTTGCCCGGACTATTGATGTGAAGTACTGATTTTTTGACGGCACTGTTTCTCAGTACGTTTTCGGACCATACCTGCGAGTACTCCATTGCCGATGTAGTGGGTTGTGATACAGGGCCATCGTCGATGCATACACCATACTTAGTCTCTCCACCCGAGGTTTCGTGCCCAAGAACCTTATCGGTACTTAGCGGAAATGTTGGCAGGGCATAGGTATACACGTCTACCGAACCTGCATGGAATGTGTAAAAGTCGTATTCAAGACATGGCACAGTGCTGCTCATCGGGTTTTGGAAAGGAGCAGCAGGATCACCCAACTGTACAGAAGCGCCTTCGTAACCAAGTCCTGGCACAATCTTCATCCTGATGTCTTCCGACTCCCGCTTATTCTGAAATTCTGCTGCGTTGATGGAGATATACCCGTTGTCTTCCATAAACAGGCCGTTGACATCAGCCAGGGTGGGGGATACCGGGTTGAAGACCGAAATCAATACGGACTCTTTTTGCTTGCCGGAAATGATCGTAACCGAGCCTGAAACTCGTTCTCCCACTGGAACTTTTTTCCAGTCTACAGATACCCATATCCGGTCTTCTGTATCTGTAGATCCGCTTTTTGACTTCACGACGATCCAGTCGGCGGAGTTCTTCAATACCCATTTCAACGGGCTCCTGCCTGAGTTAAAGATGTCGAAATAGTAAGATTGTCTGTTGTAGGTATTAAAAGAGGGAAGAGCATGAAAACTTCTCTGCCCTTTCAGTACGTCCTCACCTTCAGCCAGTACGTTTAATACAGATGGTCCTGATAATGTAACCGAATCAAGGCGGGGAAGCTCAAAGTACGAAGCCGTAACTCCCTGCACCATGGACATCATTTGGTTCCATTTGCCGTTCAGCAACGAATTATACCCCCGGGTGATCACCTGTAAGCTGTCGTAGTACACTTTCACCTGCGCTTTCAGCTCGTTGGTGGCTGCCCGCTGCTGCCGGGCATACCATCGGTTTTTCTGAGCAGTCAGGTGCATTTTGTTCATCAGTTCAGCTCCTTTTACCGGGTAATACAACAGCTGGTAAAAAGACGGCTTCTGATCGTCGTTTAGCTTGTCCATCAGGTTTTTTGCCAAACTACCGATCCTGCTGTACTCCTGTAGCCTGGATTCCGCTTCCCCGTAGTTGGAAAATGAGAAGTCGGTATCGGTGGTTCGTTCTCTTCCGTTTTTATAAGTGTTCCACTCATATCCCCATCCCATGGCCTCTGGTTTGCGCGAAAAAGCCAGGTGATAGTAAGCGGTCGTGATATCAAGCAACGGTTTATAATACTCTTTTCCGAACATGTTGCTCAGCCACGCTGCATGATATCCTGCGATTATGTCGTAATTGAATTTGTTGATATCATAAGCCATGTCCATGAAGAGGGTGAAGGGGAATTCGCATGACTTAATATCTCCCACATTGAGCAGCCACAGACGGTCAGCCGATGTGTCGTAAGCCTTGCGTAATTCTTCATACATGAGAGCTGGTGGCGTGGTGCTGAGCCATAAATAGTCATGAGGTTTACCCAGATAGGATGCATGGTAGTATACCCCCGAACGGCCTGAACGTTTCTGCTCGGCAGCATTGCTCAGACGCTTCAGGTATCCATAGTTGTCATCGGGCCAGACAATCGTGACATCTTCAGGTAATTCCAGCCCGTTGGTGTAGATGTCGAGGACTTCTTTATAGGGGGTGAACGCCTGGGGGATTTGACTGGCGGGTTTTCCGAGCACATCTGTGAGGATTTTCCGCTGATCGCGCAAAGCCTCGCTTAATACCTTTACACGGTCATTTACGGAACTGTTTACCGACATTGCTTTGTCGTGTATTCCCCGCAGAGCAAGGGTGTAGACGTTTTCGAATGCGCCATTGCTTTTAACACGCTCTCTGAGTACTTTATTGATGCCTTCTTTGTTTGTCATATAGTCCCATTCGCCCATCGTTTTTTTATCCCATTCACTGGCATTGTTAAACAACAGAGGTTCGGCATGTACTGAACCCATTACAATAGCAAAGCTATCGGCAAGGAATTTATTTTCAGGTATCTTGTTAAAGGCCGTACTCGCTTCGTGCATGGCCGGACAGAGGTAATTTGCCTTTGTCCGAAGCAGCAGCTCAAATACTTTTGCGTATGTTTTAGGGCCAATATTCCCCTGTTTCACGTCGAATGTTCTTTTTGCCCAGCGAAGCAAACCCCAGTCTTCGTCGTTCACATAGATCCCCCGGTATTTGACAGAGGGTTCGCGCGACAGCGTGACCGGTACCCGGAGGGTAAGTTGCGATCTTTTTACGATTGGCGCATCCGCCCACCAGTACCATGGAGAGACCCCGATTGCTTCTGAAATGGAAAAAACGCCGTAGGCAGCACCCCGTCGGTCGCTGCCTGCGATGACCAGTGCTTTTTTTACTCCCGGAGCCGGATTGGCAATAAGCTGAATCAGGTATGACTCCCATTTTCCTTTTAAGCCATTGGCTTGCAGTTTTCCTTCCCTGGCCCACTTGTCGATTAGCCCGTTGTTACCCAGTGTCCCGATAATGACACTGTTCTCTGCAAGCCGCGATTCTGATGTGATGACAGAAGGGAGCTGTCCGGTTACATTCTGAATGTCTCCGGCAAAAAGACGGGTGGTTCTTTTTACGACCTCATAGTCTTTGGGATCGCAGTAAAGTATGGTTTGGTTCTGTGGGTCGGCCAGGCGGAACTCATTTTGAGTGACGGTATTGACGGTATTGCCGGCAGACAAGCTTACCTGTGCCCGGCCGGTTTGCACCAGCAGGCTGGATAAACCGATCATCAGGAGCATCTTTATTTGTGTAAGATGAAAACTGTTCATTTGTCAGGAATCTATATTTCTTAATTCTGTAGTCTTTGGTCAGCTACCGTCTTTTATTGGTTTTACGATGGAGCAAAGTAAGCCAATGAAACTTATAAAATCAGTTCAATTATTTGTCGATTCGTATCAGTTTGAACCGAACTACCCGGTTGATTTTTAGCTGTGTCGCAGGATCAGCCAAAGAATCCTTTCGGAATCAGACCTGAAATACCGGCTATGTCCTTTACGGAAATGTGATTATTATCATATTTTATGTCGGCATATAGAGATAAGTGTTAGATTTTCTAGTGTTGTTATTGATTTAACTTACTGTATTTTAAGTATTTGTATTTTTGATTGGTGAGATTTTTTAAGGGTAGCAGCATCGGGCCATAATGAGGATAGAAGTAAATACACACCTTTGACTTGCTAACCTCTAAATGCAACATATATGAGAATTTTTACCAATTATTTACTTTTTTCAGTCATCTGTCTGCTCGCCCTGGGCGGATGTAAAAAGGATGAAGAAAAGAAGGAAACCGGAACAGGGCCGGATCCGAGTCTGCCGGTGGTCTTTAGCGATTTTTCGCCCCGGGAAGGATCAGTACGTACACGGTTTTACATCTACGGAACGAACCTGGGGTCTGACCTCTCAAAGATAAAGGTCTCTATAGGTGGGCGGGACTTGAATGTCATTGGAGTTTCCGAAGATAAAGTTTATTGCATTATCCCGAAGAAG